>CAZILJ010000571.1:0-2826 GCA_964539915.1 uncultured Acidobacteriaceae bacterium
TGACTCCGTAGACACCGATAACGAAATCGACGCCGGCGCCGCGGAAATCCCCGATGTCGCCTATAGTGATCGCGAAGGGTCCGCGCCCGCTCCTGAGCCGCACCCCCAGGCTTCTTTCTCTTCGCGCTCAGCCGATTCCGCCGCCGCAGTCGCCCGCGCGCCCGAGCCCGCAACGACTCCCGCCCCGGCCTACAAGCCAGGATTCTCTGCCGCTGATCTGCAGGAAGCTTTGGAGATCGTGCGTCAACTCGATCCCCCGGGCGTCGCCTGCCGCGACCTCCGCGGGTGCCTGCTTTGCCAGCTTCGCCATCACCAGGCACAACTGGCTTTGCACAAGAACGGCAACGGCACCGAGCAAGTTCTGAAAGACGCCACGGCCGTCGTCGATCAGCATCTCCGCGGACTTCAGAACAAGCAACACAAAGAGATTGCCAAAGCCATCGGCCGTCCTATCGAGGCCGTGCAGGCGGCGCTCGACTATATCCGCACACTCGATCCGCGACCCGGTCTGCGTTATAACAAAGTCCAGGCCCGCCTCATCGAGCCCGACGTTGCTTTCGTCAAGCATGGCGACGAGTGGCTGGTCATCATGAACGACGAAGACCTGCCGCAGCTTCGCCTGAATCCCGCCTACAAGAAACTGGTCACCCGCGACGGCACCAACGAAAAAAGCACCCGCGACTACGTCAAAGAGCGCTACAAGAGCGCCATCCAGCTCATTAAGAACATCGAGCAGCGCAAGCAGACCATCACCAAGGTCTGCTACTGCATCGTTGCTCGTCAGCAGGACTTTCTCGAACGAGGCATCGATCAACTCAAACCCATGATGATCAAGGAGGTAGCCGAAGAAATCGGCGTGCATCCTTCCACCGTTAGCCGTGCCGTGGCCAACAAATATGCCCACACACCGCAAGGCGTATTCGAGCTGCGATACTTCTTCAGCGAGAGCGTCCAGGGTCCCGAGGGCGGCGGCACATCGTTGCTGATCCTCAAGCGTCGGGTCAAGAAGCTCATCGAGGAAGAAGACCCCAGCCGCCCGTTGACCGACGAACAGATCACCAGAATCCTGCAATCGCAAGGCATCCAGGTTACCCGCCGCACGGTAGCCAAATACCGCGAAGACATGCGCATCCCCAGCACGCACCAACGCCGGGTAAAAAAATAACGGGAAGGGCGCGCCCCAAGACGTGCCGAGCTTGTGCGATCTGCGGAACCGGAGGTTGCATGAAAACCATTGTGCGTGACTCTGCGCTCTTGATTGAGGTTGCTGCCATCGCCGCCGGATATCGACTGGCTCAGGAACCGTTCCTAGACAAACACGTAAAAGACATGAGGGCCGAACCAACCGAGGATGTGATATTCGCGAACCCCCCTGTGCCGGCAAGCGAATGCGGCCCGCTACCATACCATCGATCGACGCGTGAATTCTGCAACCGCTGGAAGCGGATCTATCCGCGCTTATCGAGAACAGTGACGAGGTGATTCTGGCTAGTGTTTTCAGGAATAACGTCCCGGCAGTCTCTCCTCCCGGTAAACAGGCCATGAGCTATTACGACGTGACCGTATTGCCCACCTGGAAAGGCCCGCATAAGGTCGGTGACCTTCTCACCTTTGCCCTGCCCGGGGGAGCTGGCCGCTGCGGCATGGTTCCCCCGGAGTACGGCCCGGATGATTCTGCAGCGGTTCCGCCGAACTTCGACCGGGGAGACGCCGCTGGAGAGCCGTACGTGCTGCTCCTGCATGAGTCGCGGGGCGATGAGACACAGGTCACGCCGGGGCTCAGACGCGCGGGAGGCGACGGTACGCCGGGGCTGTTGGCACTTCCCGCTACGTACGACTATCGCGATAAATACGACAGAGAGCGCCCTACAGACTGCTCAGCCGTGTTTTCTGGCGGCGGGGCGAACTGTATTGCCGCTTTGGACCAAAGCCAGGAGACGGTGAAGCTCCGATACCGCCTCGATCCGCTCAAAACGAAGTACGAAGGGATGCCGGTTCCTGATTTCCTGAAGGAGGTTCAGTCAGTGCGAATTCGCTAGGTTACGCTGTGCAGGCCACCAGTACGCCGTAACGAAGGATTAAATTGTTTTTGGCTTTTTGCAGAAGAACCGTTTTTCTGGTAAATGCGGTGCCCGATTTGACTCGTAGCACGTATTCTTAGGAGGGGCGCTCATGAACGTGGAATACACTGGCAGGCATTACGTAGTTACTTCCATCATCCGCAAAGAAGTAGAAACCGGTCTCACCAAAATCCGCAAAATTCTGGGTGACCGTTTTGAAACCAAGGTCATCCTCTCCGTAGAAAAGCACCGTAACACAGCCGAAATTACGATCAGCCCCCGCAACGGCCTGCTCGTCGGCCTAGCTCAAGCCAAGGACATGTCCATTGCCGTGAACGAGGCTCTCGATCACCTCGAGAAGCAGGCGGTGAAATATAAAACGCGTTGGCAGTCGAAGAAACGTTCGGCCCGTAAGAACGAAGAAACCAAGAAGTGGAATGGCCACTCGACGGCCCCCGATCAGAATGATTTGCAGACCGTAATCGGCCTCTCGGAAAAGACAGCCGTCCCCGTCATGGTCCACAGGTATCCTGCCGTGGCCAAGACCACCGAGGTCCACCTGGTCCGCTCGGAGGACGCGGTAGCCATGCGCCCCATGACCCTCGAAGAGGCCATCAAAGAAGCCCACTTCAAAGACCGCGACGTCTTCGTCTTCCGCGACAAGAAAGGCAAAGTCATGATCCTCCACCGCACCCGCGACGGCAAAATGGAGCTGATCGAAGCCCCATAGATTGTGTAGGGACGGATCTTCGACCGTCCGCCGAGC
>CAZILJ010000572.1:0-5324 GCA_964539915.1 uncultured Acidobacteriaceae bacterium
AAGCTGGTGCTCGACCTGAGCGGTGTGAGTTCGATCGATAGTGCCGGCATCGGCGAGTTGGCTTTGCTGCAAAGCTGGGCGCAAGGACAGAACGTAAGCCTGAAGTGTGCAGCACCAACTCCGTTGGTCAGGAGTTTACTCGACCTTACGAATCTGGACTCGGTGCTGGAAGTTCATCCGTCTTTGGATGCGGCGCTAGCCTCGTTCCGCGAAGAGCAGGTTTACGCAGACTGATAAGCGGGAAGGGAAGTTTTTCTACGAAGGAGCAAACTTCGCTTTGCTCCTTTTTTCATTGCGGCCTGATGAATTTCGTTGCAAGACGATTTCAGCGAAGGTTGTGTGGTTCATAGGAGCCTGTGTCGTAGCACTTCTTTCGCCACTTTCGGGGCTCGCTCAATCCCCAATTGGACCTTTGCCCACCCACGGCCTCTGCCGCCGGCTGGACCTATTCCGCCGCTATGCGGCTGAGGTGCGGGTGGCCTGTGTTGCAGCTTCGACATGAAGGCGCTCCGGCGAGTGCTGCTCTTGGGGGCCGGAGAACGGATTTCTCTAGTTCTCACGCTGGAAGCGGTAGCGTCCTTTGCGCTCGATGGCCACCGCTTCGGCGACTTTCAAGAATGCCCTGGCGGCGTGAGACAAGTTGGCATCCTTTCGGTAAATGAGGCGGAGCTTGCGTTTCAGTTGAAGTTCGCGGACCGGAATTCCTACCAGCTCTCCTCTGGCCAATTCGGTCTCGACGCTGATCTCCGGCACTAACGCCACTCCGTGCCCCATCGCTACGAATTGCTTAATTGCCTGCAAGGTAGGAAGCTCCAGATCCATGTGCAGAGGCGTCTTGTGGGTCTTGAATAATTGGAGAACTTTCTCGCGGTAAGGCGACGACACGATATGAGCGACAAAGGATTCGGCACCCAACTGGCGGATGCTGACCTGGGGCGCGGAGGCTAGCGGATGTTTCGGGGGAACGACGAATACGAGTTCATCCAGGTACACGACCACCGAATGCAGGCTGGTTTCCTGCGGTTCGTATGACAGCACCCCAAATTCCGCGCTGTAACGGAGCACATCGTCAGGGATGTGGCTGCCGAGGGCGCGTTCGACGGTGATCTTGATCATCGGATGCAGACGGCGGAACTCCGCCAGGAGCGGCAGCAGGTACAGCACTGTGAATTCGTTCGCGGCGATGACTAACTTGCCTTTTTGCAATTCGCGCAATTCGGTCAGAGATTCGGCCGCTTCGCTGCGCAGATTGATCAGCTTTTCGGCGTATTCCAGCAGGACCTTGCCAGCGTCGGTAAGAACGCCCTCGCGGGAGGAACGGTCAAACAGAGCTTCCCCGAGTTCGTCCTCGAGCTTGCGAATGGTCTGACTGACTGCGGACTGGGTGCGGAAGAGCTTCTCGGCGGCTCGGGAGAAGCGGTGCTCACGCGCCACCGCCAGAAAGACTTCGAGTTGAGAGAGTTCCATAGGGGCCGCCCTTAATCAAATCTCGATAAGCCATTAGGAATACTTATCATATAACATTATCTAATGATTAGTGAAGAATTATCAGTTTTGCTTCTGTGAGCCTAACCCGTACCATAAAACATCAGTCTTTTTTTGAGGAGATCCATGACCGCAGGGCGCGCTCGCATCACGATTTTCGACACGACTCTACGCGACGGGGAACAGTCGCCTGGCTGCAGCATGAACCAGCAGGAAAAGCTGCGCCTGGCTCACCAACTCGACCGTCTGGGCGTGGATGTGATCGAAGCCGGTTTCCCGATCGCTTCCGATGGGGATTTCGAATCGGTGAAGGCTATCGCCTCCGTAGTGCGGCGGCCTGTCATCGCCGGATTGGCACGAGCCTGCCGCCCGGACATTGAACGGGCCTGGGACGCTCTGAAGGGTGCTGATCGCCCGCGGATCCACGTATTTCTGGCGACCTCCGATATCCATTTGCAGTACAAGCTGCGGATTACGCGCGATCAGTGCGTGGAACAGGCTCGGGACGCGATTCGTTTCGCGAAGTCGCTGTGTGATGACGTCGAATTCTCGCCGGAAGACGCGACTCGTACCCATCCGGAGTTTCTGTGTCGTGTTCTGGAGGCTGTCGTCGAAGCCGGAGCGACTACGCTGAATATTCCTGACACGGTCGGCTATACGGTGCCGGCGGAGTTTGGGGAATTGATCACGACGATCCGCCAGCGCGTACCGGGGATTGAAAATGTAATCATTTCCGCGCACTGCCACAACGACCTGGGCATGGCGGTCGCCAACGCACTGGCCGCAGTGTCGGCGGGGGCTCGGCAGGTCGAATGTACGATCAACGGAATCGGGGAGCGGGCCGGGAATGCGTCGCTGGAAGAAATCGTGATGGCCATGAGGGTTCGTCCAGATCGATACGCTTACGAAACGGGAGTGGTCGGCGAGCAAATTTTCGCGGCCAGCCAGATGCTGAGCGAAATCACCGGCGTGCCGGTGCAGCCGAACAAGGCGATCATCGGGCGGAATGCGTTTGCTCACGAAGCCGGCATTCATCAGGATGGCGTGTTGAAGAATCCTCTGACCTACGAAATCATGACGCCGAAGTCGGTCGGAGTTCCGGATTCGAAGCTGGTGCTGGGCAAGCACTCGGGGCGGCATGCTCTGAGCATTCGGTGTGACCAGCTGGGATACCAGTTCGATCGCCGCGGATTGGATGATATTTACCGGCGTTTTGTCCGCTTGGCGGACAAGATCAAACATGTGGAAGATCACCATCTGCTGGAATTGATTCGTGACACACACAAGCCGTCGGGATCGGCGACGCCGCTGATCGAGCCCATTGCGCCGCAGAAAGCGGCCGTCGTCAACACTCCACCTCCGGAACCTGAGCCGGCGAACGCGTTTCCGTTGGGGCCACAGACAAACGCCTTTGGAGTGGCTGTGCCCGTTCATGCGGATTCCCATCACGAGCAGACGCAACAGGAAGACTATCTGTGGGGAGTTTGAAAAATTGGGTAATTGAGTAATTTTGTAATTTCACGAGCTGGACTATGCCAACGGCTTCGTCTCCCCGATAGATAAAATTCCGGCTGCAAGGTTTTCTATTACCCCATTACAAAATTGCACAATTACTAAATTCTCCCCATGCTTCTGAACCTTACGATTCTCCCTGGCGACGGCATTGGCCCAGAAGTTATTGAACAAGCAATTCCCGTCTTGCAGGCTTTGGCCGACGGTTTTGGCCATACCCTTCAGCTTCAAAATAAGCTTATAGGCGGGGCCGCCCTGACCGTCGCGAACGATCCTTTGCCTGCGGATACGATACAGGCTTGTCTGGCGTCGTCTGCCGTGCTGCTGGGAGCCGTAGGGAGTCCGGCATTTGACCACAATCCCGGACACCTGCGGCCCGAGGCGGGACTGTTGCGCATTCGGCGTGAGTTGGGTGCGTATGCCAACCTGCGGCCAGCGGTGTTCTTCCCGGCTCTCGAGGACACTTCTCCTCTGCGGGCGGAAATCGTGCGCGGGACCGATATCATGATCGTACGCGAACTCCTCGGCGGCGCTTACTTTGGGCAGCCAAGGTCTATCGAAGGAACTCAAGGCTCGCGGGTTGCGATCAACACGATGAAGTACAGCGAATCGGAAATCGAGCGCATCGCACGTGTGGCTTTCGAGCTGGCCATGAAGCGACGGCGCAAGGTTCTGTCGGTGGACAAGGCCAACGTGCTGGAATGCTCACGGCTCTGGCGGGAAGTTGTGACGCGTGTGGGCAAAGATTATCCCGAGGTGAAGCTGGGTCACCAGTACGTCGATTCCGCCGCGATGTTGCTGGTGCAGCGACCGACGGATTTCGATGTGCTGCTCACGGAGAACATGTTTGGAGACATTTTGTCGGATCAGGCTGGCGGCGTGGTCGGGTCGCTTGGACTGCTGGCTTCGGCAAGCATCGGCGGTCCGGTCGGTTTGTATGAACCGGTCCACGGTTCGGCGCCGGACATCGCGGGAAAGGGAATTGCCAATCCGCTGGGAGCGATTCTGTCGGTGGCGCTGATGTTGCGGCACTCGTTTCAATTGGAGAGGGAGGCGGAGTGCGTCGAAGGCGCCGTTTCGGCGGTGCTTTCCGAGGGCGCTCGCACGGCCGATCTCGCAGGAAAGTCACACGCGGCGATCTCCACTACAGAAATGGGACGGCGCGTGGTTGAGGCACTCAAAGCCATGGCGAATCGAACCTCGCATTCCGTGGATCGGTCTGCGTGAGCCGATTCCTCTTCTTAACTGAGAGCAGTTAGAGGTCAGGCCCACGCCGATCCGGAAGGGTATTTGCGGGCTGGGCCGTGGGCTTCGAATCGCCGTCGTATTTTCCGTCAAGGTCGTACCAGCGGATTCGCAGCATCTCCATGAACATGCGGGAGCCGTCGATCAGGGGATTGATTCGGGCTCCGCCGCTGTGTCCCCATGCGACCGGGACCTCTTTCACCTTGAACTTGAATTTGCGCGCCAGGAAGAGAATCTCGGGATCGAATCCCCAGCGTTCGATTTTCTGGAGTGGAAAGATTGCCTCGACTGCTGGTCGCCGGAAGGCTTTGAATCCGCACTGCGTGTCCTTGAATTTCAGCCCGAGTGTGAGGCGTAGGATCAGATTGTAAATCCGGCCGAAGATTTGGCGGTGGAGCGGCTGGCGCTGCGTTTGTGTTTCGGCGCGTAACCAGCGGGAGCCGATGGCTATGTCCGCGCCCTCGTCGAGAGCCTGGAAAAGCTTCGGGGCTTCTTCGATGGGCGATGACAGGTCGGCATCACTGAAAAGTACGACTCGGCCGTGCGCGTTGAGCATGCCGTTGCGCACGCTGTACCCCTTGCCGCGGTTGCCGGGGTTTTCCACGAGCCGCAGGCCGGGATCTTTCGCGGCGAATGCACGAACAATATCTGCTGTGTTGTCGCGGGATCCGTCGTTGACGACGATGATTTCGGCGTCCCACCCTTTGGCGCGCACGTAGGCCAGCACTTTTCCGAGGGTCGCGCCCAGGCGCGAGCCCTCGTTATAGGCGGGAATCACGATGCTGTAGGCGGGATCCAGAAAGCAATTCTCAGTTCTCTTCGCAGCTGCCGCTGCCGGTTCGCAGGAAAGCAACTCTGTCATTGTACTTTGTCGTTTCGGGATTTCGGAAATGAGAACCGGTATGCTCCGGGGGGCCTAGCGCTGAGCGTAATAGCCGGTTCGCGTACGGGCAGTGAGGCCGGGTTTGCTAATTTTGATCTGAAGACTGTGATATTCGTTCGGATGGTCAGCCGGGGGAGAATCAAAAGACAGAGTGTAAAAGGATTTTGCATCCAACAGACAGCTTGCCATTGACTTCGCT
>CAZILJ010000573.1:0-4902 GCA_964539915.1 uncultured Acidobacteriaceae bacterium
CGAAAGCAGAAGCCGGCCTCGGCTACAAACCCAAAATAGATTTCGAAGAGGGCCTGCGGCGCACGGTGGAGTGGTACCGAAAAAGCTAAGCTCGGGCGTTTGGCTTCGGCCCTCAGGTGTCAGACTTCACGACGTCAACAACCCCAAAATTAACCACCGGCACAGGCACTCACAAAACCATCAGGAGCGCCTCTGTACTTCTCTCCATCCTCTGTGATTAACCGCTCTCAGCGTCACTTGATCGAGGCCGCACGTCGGCACGAGTCAGAGCTTTGACGGCCGACGCCTGCCGCCCTCAGTTACGTTGGTTATCTACGTCCCGATTACCCACACCGCTAGAGTGGAGACATGACCCTTTCCTCGATGGTGGTTTCGCGCGATTGGCAGGAAGTAAGTGTTCTGGAGTGCATCCTCGGCGGTCTTCATATGGACGTTGCTGTCGAAAGTGAACCGCAGCGGGCTCTGGCTCGACTCGCGAAGTCGAAGATCGACGCCCTCATCGTCGACTGTGATCTGAATGGAAGTTCGCAATTCCTGCATGAACTGCGAACCCTGGAGGGCCAGCCGAGAACGGTTCCCTTGGTCATCATGGGTGGTGTGCGGTCTCAGCATAATCTGGATGAGACCGGCGCCCTGTTCGCTTTCGAGAAGCCGATCTCGGTGGAACAGGCCGTCCGCACCCTCTCCGCCGCGCGCAGCATGATTCTCGACGGACGCTTGCGTTATCATCGCGCCGGCTTGGAAGTGCCGGTCTCGTTGAACCGCAAGGGTCACAAGCCAATGGACGCATTTCTCATCAACCTAAGCCAGGGGGGAATGCAGATTCACACCCATGATCCCATCGCGACCACGAAGGGTTTACAAGTCTCATTTGACTTGCCGGGAGCCAGAACGGGATTGAAGGCAAAGGCCGAAGTCGCGTGGCAGGACACCCGCGGAAATATGGGCATCCGCTTCGTAAAGCTCGCGCCCCGACAGCAGCGCACGCTGCAACTATGGTTGGCGCAGCAATATTTCGCGAACTGATGAGTAAGGAAGTTCGGCCCTAAGGACCAGGGCGCCAACGGCTCAGCGAAATCGAGTATCTCTCGCTTCTTCGCCTTCAAAATCCCATTCGGCCATGCGGGCCAATCTTTCACCCGGACTTGTTCCTCCGAACAGCCGAAAAAATCCCCAATACAGTGCAGCGACACAGATGGACGTTGCGCCTGTCGTAACCAACGGCCATCGCGGAGGCTCGCCAGCGATCGACAAAAACACGAGCGCGAACAGCAGGAGAGCTGCAAAGATCACGAGCGTATTGATCGTCCAGACAAGACTTCGGCCCGACAGCGGCTGCGAGAGCCAGTCCAATTGAGACGATCGAAGCTTGGTCTCAGTATCCCTATGGCCCACATAAGCTGCCTCAAAAGGCCGGGGCGCGATCGGCAACTCGATCACGTTGACAGCGGCAGGGGAAACAATCAATCCGTCGTCCTCCTCCACGACGCCGACGACGCTCCGGGTCGAGGGTGATCCGGCAAAGATGCCCATTCGGTCACAATGCAGCGTCGCGCCTTCGAGTAAATTCCCGAAAATCCATTCATTGATCTGCCGGGTCATCTTTGGAGAGAGGTCGAGGAAGCGGATGCCGCACTGTCCCGAGCGAGTGGCCCAGGTGACCTCGCCGCGGGTTTCCACGCGCACGCGTGGTTGGCTTAGCTCGAATCGTACGCGCAACTGTTGCTGCGCGCGAACCGCCGCCACCATCTGCACCTTAATGCCTCGGTAGCTGATGTCGCGCACAATGCCGCCGTTCGCCTGATCGACGGTCACGTAGGTCAATGTGCGGAGTTCGTATCTGTGCTGAGCCCGAGCTTGCCGCGCGGGAGCTATTCCTGCATCCATACAGACACCGCCAGATCGCTGCTGGGCCGGAACCCTATTCACTTAATCTTATCGTGGGTCAGGAATGCCGCTTTAGTAACTACGGTGGTTCGGAAAGAAGAGATAAGAGACGTGCCTTACGGCCTCCGGGAGGGCGGCATTCCAAGGACCGTTGAGCTCAACGTTGCAGGCAGTGTGTCTACAATAGTCAGCTGGGGATACGCCTTACGAAAGTACATGCCCGAACGGGCATGTCTGGGTAATTGAAAGTCGCGCCAAAGCCCGATAACGTACAAGGGACTATCCTTAATGGCAACGACCACCACCAAGCCGGATCTTGACGCGACCACTCCGTTCGACGGGGATGGTCTGCCGGCATGGCGGCACGGCCAGCGCGCCGCAGCCAATCATGATTTCACTGCGCCAGATTCTGCAAAACCCTCGCGCCGAGATGCTTTGCAGGCATTGCTGGCGTTTTCGGCCCTGCATGAACAGGTTCGTCGCAGAAAAGCTCTGGCAAAGCGGCAAGAGGGATTCGATGCCGGTGCTTCGCTCGCCGAGTTCGAGCAGGACGAACAGTTCGTTCTCGATGAAGTGCTTCAACTCGTCGCAGAGCGCGCGGTAGCCATCACGGGCGCGGACGGGTTGGCGATCGCGCTGGCGGAAAATAATGAGATTGTATTGCGCGCGGCGGCGGGCACGGTGCGGCCGGACGTGGGCGCGCGCATCGACCGCGATTCTGCGTTCTCCGGAGCATGCTTCACCAAAGCGCAGGTCGTGACTTGCGACGACACCGAAACCGATCCCAGGGTCAACGTGCAGGCATGCCGCGCCATGGGTGCACGCTCCATGGTGGCAGTGCCCTTGTGCGGGCGGCGGCGCGTAATTGGAGTGCTGGAGGCCTTTTCCGCATGGCCTTTCGGCTTTAACGAAACCGACATCCGCAACCTGAGCCTGCTGGCCGAACTGGTGTTGGGAGCTCTGAGGCCGGAAGATGAAGATCGCTTCGCGGACTCGGCCGAAGTTGCGGCGACCAGGCTTGAGCGGGCTTTGCGTCAAGCGACAGCACCCGCCGCAATCCAACCGAAGCCAGTTGTGCCGGTTGTGCCACAGACAGTTCCCGCCCCCGTTGCCCCCGTCGTTGACAAAAAGCCGATCGAGGACAAAAAGCACCCAGCGCAAGTCGATCCCGCGCCTGCAACGGCCATTCTGAAAAAACCGGAAATCGATAAGGCTCCCAAGCTCGAAGCTGCGAAGCTTGAAGCAGCCAAGTTTGAAGCACCCAAGCTCGATGCGGCAGTCCAAACGGCTCCTAAACTCAGCCTCGCCGCCATGCAGCCCGCCGCCGCAAACCACAGGCCAGTTCGGCTGATTCTACTGGTCGCCGTTGTTATCGGCGCAGCATTTGCCGGCGGCGTCTGGTGGAAGCTCAAAAATTCTCAGCTCAGCAGCGCGCTGATTCATACGGAAACAATGCCGGCCAGGGGCGCCTCCTCCGGACCAACAAAACCAGAAACGGGTTCACCTTCGGCTGCGGGCGCCGCCGAGAATTCCACAACGACGGCGAACGCCAGTGCGGACACGGCCTCCGATACTACCGAGCCGGGCAATTCGGACGCTACGCCTCAGGAACTGTCGAAGTTCCCCCGAGTCACGGGAGTGCGCCACTGGGGCTCGGCCGATTCAAGCACCGTAGTTCTCGATCTCCAGGACCAGGTGCAATATGAAGCGCACCGCCTGGCTGGCCCCGACCGTATCTATTTCGATCTGCGCGACACCCAGCTTGCTCCCGACCTGATCGGAAAGGCGATCGAAGTGGGCGACACGTTCGTAAGCCGTATTCGAATGGCGCAGCCCGTGGCTGGCATGACGCGCATTGTTCTGGAGACGAAGGCGAACTCAACTTTCGCCGTGAGCCTGGAGCCGAATCCCTACCGTCTTGTGGTCGAAGTGCGCAAGATTGGGGCGCTGAAATCCACGGTGAATCTGTTCCCGATTACGAACGAGGCACAAAGGAACACGCTGGCGATTCTGATTCCGCCTCCCACCAAGGAAGACTTGCAATTGCGCACGCGCGTGCCCAAGATGCGGATCGTGGTCGACGCCGGTCACGGTGGATGGGATCTGGGAACGGTGGGACGTCGCGGGTTGCTGGAAAAAGATTTGGTCCTCGAAATTGCGCAGCGGTTGGGCAAACTGCTCGAAAGCCGCCTGGGCTCGGAAGTGATCTACACGCGGCAGGATGACAACTACATTCCTTTGGACGAGCGCGCCAACATCGCCAACACGGCGCAGGCTGATCTGTTTGTTTCGGTACACGCCAACTACAGCGACTTGCCATCCGCGCGCGGAGTAGAGACGTACTATACAAATTTCTTCTCGGCTCCCGGGTCGAAAGATAAAGATGCCGACGCACACGCTAGCGCAGGGGGCGCGAAGAATGCGGTGACGGCAACCCTTTCGCCGGCGGATTTGCACGAGAGAATCGAGCAATCGCGCCGGCTGGCGGCGAGTGTGCAGCGCTCGCTCTACGGCACCCTTTCCCTGCAAAATCCCGGCCTGCGCGACCGCGGCGTGAAGGAAGCGGGATTCGTGGTCCTCACCGAAAGCGCAATGCCGGGCATTCTGGCGGAGGTTTCCTTTGTCAGCAGTCCCACCGACGAACAGAAACTTCGCAGCGACGGCTACCGCGAGCAGATTGCCGAAGCTCTCTACAAAGGCATCGCGCGCTACGCAGCGAACTCGCATGCTGTGAAGATGGCGAGCGCGAGTAAATAGTCGTGTAGAGCAGGCGCCCTCGCCCACTTGAGGTTCGTATCCTCTCAATTTTTTGCCGCGTTTCGATGAAATATTCATTTCCATGAGTCAGCAAGTCGGCTATACGACCATATATAGCCAAAATCCTGAGCCGCAGGGACTTACAACTAAAATATTCCGGAACTAAGCACTTGGCTTTTTACAGTTCGCGGCGCTTTTCGGGCTGCTGGTGGAGAATCTGTGGGGAGAGCGTTCGCGCATAGGTCAATCAAGAGACGC
>CAZILJ010000574.1:0-2852 GCA_964539915.1 uncultured Acidobacteriaceae bacterium
CAATAAAAGCACACGCCCCCCCCGCGAGACTTCTCTGCCTCAAGTGCGTTAAATTAAAGCATGCGAGCGAGCGAGCTGGGTCGGCGCACTCTCCTCTGCGGCCTGCTGTTTTGTGGCCTGCCGGGGTTCTGCCAGCAGGATCCACCAACGTCCATACCGTCAAGCGCTCCCGACCTTGCGAATAGCCATGCACCTTCGAGCACTGCAAAATCGACGTCCCTGCCCGATTTGACGCCAGATGGAAACGGCAAGCTCTCCCAAGAGCAGATGCAGAAGTTGTTCCGCATAGTGGCCGACAAAGATATCGAGAACCAGAAGCGGCAGCGCGATTACACCTACATCGACCGCGAAGTCGAGAACAAGCTCGACGGCAGGGGGCAAACCAAGTCGACGGAAGTGAAGACCTACGAGATTCTGGAGATCTATGGCGAGCAAGTGCAGCGGCTGATCGAGAAAGATGACAGGCCGCTCGACGGGAAAGACGCGGCCAAGGAAGAAGTAAAGATCCAGAAAATCATTGACAAGCGCAAGAACGAATCGCAGGAAGAGCGCAAAAAGCGGGAACAGAAAGAAGAGAAGGAACGCGAAGATGGCCGCAAATTCGTGCGCGAAATCTCCGACGCTTACAACTTCAAGCTGGTGGGAACAGAACTGGTCGGAGGTCGCGAGGCTTGGGTGATCGACGGCGAGCCGCGTCCGGAGTTTGAGCCGCACATGAAGGAATCCAAGTTTCTCTCTAAGTTTCATGGACGGGTGTGGATCGACAAGGACGACCTGCAGTTGGCCAAGATGGATATCGAAGCGATCGACACCGTATCGATCGGGTGGGTGCTGGCCCGCATCCACAAGGGTACTCGCGTGATGTTGGAGCAGACGCGCGTGAACGAAGAAGTATGGCTGCCACGGCACTTGACCTTCAAACTGGACGCGCGCGTGGCATTGCTCAAGGGCTACAAGATCGACGGCGACCAGACTTACCGCGACTATAAGAAGTTCCGCACATCGTCGAAGATCGTGGGAATGGGCGAAGTGAAAGAGAAGTGATGGCCTGATCGAGTTGCCGACCTCGCAACTCTCGTTTTCGTCCGATGCGCCCGCCGCGAGCAACCGGGCGACCATTCTTCCCTTTTTACTGGACTCTCCAGGCTTATAATTCGGGGTCCCCAGGCATACAGAATTGCGCCGCAGTTCTGCGTTGGGCTGCGCGGAGGACAGACTTCCAATTTTGATCTCAGCCATGAGGGCACAGAATGGATTTTCTTAAACGTTGTCTCTCCCGTCGCGATCTTCTTCGTTCCAGCCTTGCACTCTCTGCCTCAACGTTGTTTGCAGGTCCAGCCGGTCGAGTTCATTCGCTGCTGGCGGCCTATCGTGGCGCACCGTCGGTGGACGCCTCGGGAACGCTCGCTCCGCCAGAGCGTCTCCTCTTCGATTTCGGATGGAAGTTCTTGCCGGGACACGGAAGCGATCCCAGGCGCGACCTGGGGCTTGGCATGGGTCAGGGAGACTTCGCCAAGACGGGTGAGTTCAAATTTGCTTTGGAGAAATTTGACGACTCGAAATGGCGGCCGCTGAATCTGCCGCACGACTGGGCCATCGAGTTGCCGTTCATCAATGATGACGAGTTGCAAGGGCACGGCTACAAACCGTTGGGTCGCCGCTATCCTGAGAACAGTGTTGGCTGGTACCGGCGCGTGTTCGACATTCCCAGGGAAGACGCGAGCCGGCGCGTCGTCCTGGAATTCGATGGCGCCTTCCGCTGCGCACTGGTGTTCCTGAACGGCTTCTTCATAGGCCGCAACGACAATGGGTACGCGCCTTTCCGCTTCGACTTGACTGACTTCCTGAATTATGGCGGCAAGAACTGCGTGGTCGTGCGCATGGACGCCAGCTTCGGCGACGGCTGGTTCTACGAAGGCGCGGGTATTTATCGCCATGTGTGGCTGGCCAAGACCGATGCACTGCACCTTGGACACTGGGACAGCTATGTTCGGCAGGCTCTGTCAAAACAAGGCAACTCAGCAGGCGTTTTGACTCTGGGGACAACGGTGCAAAACCAAGGCCAGCAGCCGGAGACTTGCCGCGTGCGCTGGCAGATTTTCGATCAGGCCGGTAAAGTCGTGGCGAGCGCGGAGGCTCCGCCTCAATCGCTAGCTCCAGATGGGTCGGCAACTTTTGCTTCGAGCGCGAACCTGACCAATCCAACACTCTGGTCGCCGGAGACACCGAATCTTTATTCGGCGGTCGTCACCCTGGAGTCTGCCGGCAAGCCCCGTGATGCCGAGCGAGTGCGTTTTGGCGTGCGCACGATCGCTTGGGATGCGGATCAAGGATTCTTCCTCAATGGCAGACCGGTGAAGATCAAAGGCACCTGCAATCACCAAGATCACGCCGGCGTTGGGGCGGCCCTTCCGGATCGGCTGCAATGGTATCGTCTCGCGGTGCTGAAAGATATGGGTGGTAATGCCGTGCGCACTTCGCACAACATGCCCACACCCGAGTGGGTGGAGGCCTGCGACCGCATGGGCATGATGATGATGTGCGAAACCCGACTGATGAGCTCAAGCGCGGAAGGCATGGCTCAACTCGAGCTGATGGTGAAACGCTACCGGAATTCGCCCTCGATCATTTTGTGGTCGATGGGAAATGAAGAGTGGACGCTGATGCCGCAATCCCAGGGTCCGCGGGTTGTCAGTGACATGATCACGCGGACGCATGAGCTCGATCCGACGAGGATGTGTTCCGCCGCAGTGAACGCATCCTTCGGATCTCACTTCCCGGAACAGCTCGATGTAATGGGCTTCAACTACAACCTGAAGGAACACGACGGATACCATAAGGCTCATCCGAGG
>CAZILJ010000575.1:0-1737 GCA_964539915.1 uncultured Acidobacteriaceae bacterium
TGGGTGAGCGGCCGATCAAGTTTGTATTTCTGGTAACCGAGCACCCGGGGATTCCAGACGCTGTTGGATGTGCGCTTGGGAGTAGATCTCATAGCTGCCTTCAATAATTGTGTTTGGTTTTCTGGCGATCTTTTCTGCCAAAATTGGTCGCCCCGAGGCTCGGATCGAGGTTCGCCAAAAATCGGCCAACGAGCTGCCCGCTATGCCTCCCCAAAAGCGACTGCCGACGCCTATGGCCGCGATTTGTAGCGATGGGGGCTAGGAGCGGTCATCCTACCAATTCAAATCTTAGTCGGCAGAGTAGCCACCGCTTGTTCAGAATGAGCTATTTTGCTCAGACTTCACACGGCTAAAGGCGAAACCTATCAGAAATGCCGATGGCATTTTTGCACGGGCATACGCTGCCTGCGCTGCACGTCCTAACAGGAGGAAATCCCCATGTTTCGTACGTTCATGATCGCTGCGGCGTCGGCCGCAGTCATTGCGCTCTCGCCGACGGCCTTCGCGCAAGGCCAAGGCACAGCCGACGAAGCCAAGGCCATGCTTGCGAAAACGGTGGCCGCCATAAAAGCGGATAAGGCCAAGACGCTCGACCTGATCAACAAGGGTGAAGGCGGATTCCTCGACCGCGACCTCTATCCGTTTTGCTCCAACGTCACCGACGGCAAGACCATTGCCGTTGGCAACCCCAATGTTGCAAAGCAAGTAATGGGCGAGGACGCTCGGACCCTAAAGGACGTCACCGGCAAGCCGTTTGGCCAGGAACTCTACGACGCGTATCAGAAGCCGGAAGGTCAAATCACTGAGGTCAGCTACATGTGGGTAAGGCCGGGTCCCGACAAAACGCCTGTGCAGAAGGTGAGCTTCGCAACCAAGGTCGGCGATCTGGGCTGCGGCGTCGGCTACTACAAGTAAACCGTTCTAGAATTAACGGTGTTTGCGGGGCGCCGTAGTTCGATGCCGCCGGAACTGACGGTCGTGAGGTTGGCTACGCCGCCCGAGAGGACAATTTCAGTGCCGCCGCTGAGAATAGTGTCGCCCGTATCAGGCTGACCCGACGACACGTTGAAGGTGGAGGTGACAGTGGTCATGGGGGCGCATTCACATCCGACGGGCGTCGGTGACGCGCGCGCACGGGAACCCGGCGCCGCGAGACCGCGCTGAGCAAGCTTCCGCGAAATTTTCGTGAGGTAGTGCGGCCGGCTCGCCCCCTCGACGGCCGCCGCACCTCTCGTTCGCAACCCGTTATAAAGCGAAAACCCGGCGAATATGCAACTCTCATTTCCACGCTTCCCGCAGCCTTTCAACGTCGGGAACTTTTGTTGCCCATTGTCCGCGATGCGGTTCCAGAGGATTTTCGCGGATGTCCGAGTAGGGTCATGAACGCCGATTTCGGCGTCAGGCCAAAACGGTCTTGAGCAATTCAACGAAGGCGGCGGCCGCTACTGGCAATACGCGCCCCCGGCGCGTTGCAACGACCAGCCTTGCCTGCAGCAGGGGAGGATCAATCAGCGGCAGAGCAATCAGATCGCCCGGTGGAATGGGCGCCTTGCCGGGCCTGCGGAATTGAAAGCAGACGCCGCGGTTGATGCGGGCGAAGGCCTTCATCATTTCGACCGAATTGGAGACGAGGCGCGGATCGAGATCAAACGAGGCTCGGGCCAACACCTGCTCGATCAAAGCGCGATCGCGTGATCGCGGACGGCAGCAACTCGCCAGCGACCGACTCAACCGCGG
>CAZILJ010000576.1:0-7077 GCA_964539915.1 uncultured Acidobacteriaceae bacterium
CCCAACCGATCCTGGTGCAATCCAACAAAGGGTCGATCGCCGTTGCCCACAACGGCAACCTGGTCAACGCCCTGCAGGTCCGCGCACGGCTTGAGAGCCAAGGGTCGATTTTTCAGACGAACAGCGACACCGAAGTCATCGTCCACCTGATCGCCCTTTCCAAGGAGCACACGCTGCCGGAAGCGGTAGCCGATGCATTGCGGCGCGTCAAGGGAGCATTTTCTCTCGTGATGATGAGTAACGACCGGGTCTTCGCAGTGCGCGATCCCCGCGGATTCCGGCCGCTCGCCATGGGCCGTATCGCAGCCCTGGAAGGTCAGAAGCACGACACCATCGTCTTCGCCTCCGAGACCTGCGCGTTTGATCTGATCGGCGCCGAATACATACGCGACGTGAAACCCGGCGAACTCGTCGTCGTCGGCCCCGAGGGAATCAGTTCCCGGTTCTATTCCACCGCAGCGCCGCAGTCCAGTTGCATCTTCGAGCACGTGTACTTTTCGCGTCCCGACAGCATCGTCTTCGGCCGTGCCGTGCAGACCAGTCGCGAGGAATTAGGACGGCAACTGGCGCGGGAAGCGGGATTGGATGCTGATCTGGTTGTTCCAGTCCCGGATTCGGGTGTAACCGCGGCGGTCGGTTATGCCGCCGAGAGCGGGATCCCCTTCCGCTTCGCCTTGATCCGCAACCACTACGTCGGACGGACCTTCATTGAGCCCAGCCAGAGCGTGCGCGATTTTGGTGTGAAACTGAAGCTGAATCCAGTGCGTTCACTGCTTGTGGGGAAGCGGATCATATTGATCGATGACTCGATCGTTCGCGGTACCACCAGTCGAAAGATCGTCCGCATGATCCGCAACGCGGGAGCGAAGGAAGTGCACATGCGCATCTCGTGCCCGCCCACGATTTCGCCGTGCTATTACGGTGTCGACACGCCTTCGAAGAAACAACTCATCGCCGCCAACAAATCTGTAGACGAGATTCGCGACTACATTGGCGCCGATTCACTGGCTTACCTGTCGCTTGAAGGCCTCAAGAAGGCCTGCGGAGAAGGCGACAAAATCTCCTACTGTTCCGCCTGCTACACGGGCAATTATCCGACCGACATCATTGATGTGGAAGAAATCCAGCCGGCTGCGGCGCGACGCTAGGCTTCAGTTCTTGGCTTTCGAGCCTGGGCCACGCGTGGAATACCCTGCAGATCGGGGATGATGCGAATCTCGTCCCAGCCCTCGAGAAGGTTCTGAACCCGGCTCGCTATGGTGCCGCTGATTTCTAACACGAGCCATCCACCCGGGCGTAAAGCTGTGCGAGCCGGTGGCAGCAGGCGCCCAATGACTTCGATTCCCGCAGACCCGGCAAATACGGCGTTTCGCGGCTCGAATTTGCGTACTTCCAGTTGCACCTGATCTTCCTCTGATTCCCCCACATACGGCGGATTCGAAACGACGAAATCCAGCCCCTTGAGGTTGAGGCCTGCGAACAGATCTGCTTGATGGAAGCGAACTCGGTTCTCGAACTGATGCCGAGCGGCGTTGGCTCGCGCGACTTCGAGCGCGGCTGCCGATATGTCGGTGGCATGGATTTCGGCATGGGGAAATTCTTTGGCTAAGGCCAGGGCAATACAGCCGGAGCCGGTGCCAAGGTCGAGAATGCGAAGCCTCCCCGACCTCGGCCCTCCGCTTTCGGACCTCGGCCTCCGCGACGACGCTGCAGAGGCTGAGGTCCGACGTCCGAGGTCCACGCTCCGCAATTGCAGAACGGTTTCGATTACATGCTCAGTCTCCGGGCGCGGGATCAGGACCGCGGGAGTCACGATGAGGTCCATGCCCCAGAATTCCTGATGTCCGATGATGTATTGCGCAGGCATGCCACGGGCGCGTTCGGCCAGTGCAGCATCGTAACGAGTCTGCTCGTCGGCGCTGAGCTCGCGTTCGGGATGCGCGAAAAGGTAAGCGCGATCACAGTCGAGCGTGAACATGAGGAGCAGTTCGGCGTTCAGCCGTGGCGATGGAACTTGATCTGCGGTTAGGCGGGCGATGGCAGAGCCGAGAGCTCTCTTTAGTTGCACGGGCAATTTTAAACACAGAGAATGACGGACGCACGCCGTACTGAGTAGAACCATGATCCGTCTGGCCGTTCAGCCTTCTTGCGGATTGAGGCGGGCGATTTCCGCGTTGCGAATTGTGGCAAAAGCAAACCAGGCCGCGTAGGGGATGAAGGCGTCTGCCGCGGCGCGATCGACCTTGCGTGCGGCGGAAATGCAGGACACGATCGTTCCTTCCGGAGCAAGAATGTCGACCAGCGCAAGTTTGGACGATGATCCCCGAAGACGAGCTTCGACCAGCGCGCATTCGCCGCCAGTTGTGATATCCCAGAGCTTCATCGCTTCGTTACGGTATCGCCAAGGCGCCGCGCTCCAGATTCGCCAACCGGACCCAGGCCGTCATCGCGTAGAAGGCGGTCCATACCAAGGAAAGACGGTATCGGGAGGGGTGAAGCTTGGCTTGTCGAGTTCGCGGAACCAGGAGTCGCGATTGATGTTGCGGCGGTAGCGCGCACCCAGGCAGGCGGCGCCAGCTGCGGCCGCGCCGAACCCAGCGAGCGCGAGCCGAGAACCTACTTTCGCTTTCGACCTGACCCTTTAGGTGACAACCGGGAAGTCCTGGTTGTCCACTCTATGTGCGACCGCTGTCAGACTGTCGATTCCACTCGTAAGCGAGGTAGATCATCTGGCCGATATGATGCTGCATGTGAGCTGCACACTGCAGGATCATATCCAGCCGGTTCGGAGCGTTGGAGCCGACCCCGGAATACGCCCTTGACCAGTCCTCGGGCAATTGCGCACGAAGAGTTTGTTGAACCATGGCAACTGCTTCGTCAAAGCAGCGAAGGGCTTCCAGTTTTGAAGGAGGATTCGGGTCGTTGAATTCGCGCGGGCGGTCGCGAACGTAGCCACTGTTTGCGATCTGCGCCCCAATGTAGTAGTTCAGATTGCCGGTCAGGTGCAGCATCAGGTGGCCGAAGCTGTTTCCGAAGGGGAACGGCTTTTGCCAGAACTGTTTTTCGCCGAGCGGCGCGGCCAGTTCGCGCACCCGGGCCGCATTCGCGGCATAGCGGTGGGTGAGAACGGAGTCGAGAGTCGAGTGCAGGTCTGCCATGAGATCCCTCCTGGGAGTGAGGCCGGTGGGGGCACGAACCAAGTTTCTGGTTCTTCGTTGCCGCCCCAATGCCCGTCGTAGATCCATTCATCGTAATAGAATCTGACAAGCGCGCGAATTGAGATAGGACAGCGCTTCAAACTTTGCGGGGGCCGAAGCAACCAGGCCGCGGCGATGCGCAACCTGATCAAAAAGGGCTGGCTGGCGCGGCTGGTCGGCGGGCGATACATGCTGCTCCCGCCCGAGTACGGGCCGGAGAACCGGGGCGAAAATAACCCGATCGCCCTCGCCGCCGCCGCCGAACCCTCTTATGTCGGGTGGTGGTCAGCCGCCGCGTTTCATGGGTTCACGACGCAAAAAGCCATGGCGGTGACCGTGGCTACACAACGGCAAATGCCGACTCGGACCATCGAGGGTACGGATGTCCTATCAAAATCGCCGCGCGCAAGTTCTCCGGGTTCAAGACATACACCATCTATAGCCGCACTGCGGCGATCACGGACCCGGAGAAGACTGTCATCGATTGTATCGACCGCCCCGATCTTGCGGGCGGGCCTGCCGAACTGACGCGCATCGTTTACACCGCGATGGGAGAAATCGATCACGAAAAGCTGGTCACGGCGGCCATGGCCATGAAATCTACCGCCTTGCTTCAGCGGCTCGGCTTTCTGACCGATCTTGTCGGAAGAAAGCTGCCGGAGAAGTTGCGTTTGCAGGTCAGGAACGCGATTCCCAAATCAACACGCTCAATCTTCGGCCGGCGCGACCGCAGGGAGGACGATATCGGCTACGTCGCCGATTGGGGCCTGATTGTATATGCACGGCGAAACCATCTGCTGGCCGAGGTGCCGCGGATCAAGGGCGCGGGCGGGGAATAATGCTGACAGCGAACCAGCTTCGTCAGCTCGCGGGCCGCTCGGGCGCCAGAGACATTGGCCATGTCGAAATCGATCGGATCCTCACCTACCTCCTCCAGTTCTTTACTTAGAAAGGGATCATGGACCATGTCGGGTTCAAGGGCGGCACCATGCTGCGGAAAATGGTGCTTGGTCCGCGCGGCCGGCTGTCGACCGATCTCGATGTCACATGCCACCGCTGATGCTGATGATGCGGGACGCTCTCGATCGTCCCTATCACAGGATTTCATACCGGTTCGACCCGTGAGAAGGACTGGTATCTGACCGATGACGGATGCGCCGCCAATCCCGTCTGCCCACACGCGGAGAACGAGAGGGGCGTGAAGATCAAACCGCAGGTCAGCATGCGCGAGCGGCCCATTCTTCCGATCCGTCCGAGGCTGCAGATGGCCCTATTATTTCAATCTGCTGGAATTCGTTCCGGTCGCCGTTCCGTGTCTCGCCTTCGAGGAAGTCGTCGCCGAGAAGATCAGGGCTGCCGCACAGTGCTTCAACGTCAGAGGCCTTCACGATCTTTCGGAAACTGCAGTCCGCGTTCTTGATCGCGACATCATCCGCTCTCTGGCGGTGCTCCAATTATGGGACAGCGATGGCCCCAATCTCGACTATGGCCGGTTTCGCGAGCGGATCACGGGTACCAGGCGATTATGAGGTTGCCGATCTCACCCACTCTTCTTCGCAGAGACCCGAGGCCCCTCCTCGACCAGATGATCCAGCGCGTCGTCGATGGCTTCAAGCTTCTCGAGGATTTGACCGATCTCGAAAGAAATCTGGCCGGGGACGATGGCAGGCGCAGGCGCGCGGATGTCCAAGCATTCCGCGACGACGTGAAGGGAAGAGTCGGCGCTCACTCGCCTAAACCACGCTGGCGGTTTCCTGCTTCAACTTTTCGGCCTGGTAGTGTGTCGTGAGGGCTTCGATGAGTGGTTGGAGTTTGCCATCCATCACAGCTTCGAGTTGGTGAATCGTGAAACCGATGCGGTGATCCGTAAGTCGGTTCTGCGGAAAATTGTAGGTGCGGATTTTCTCGCTGCGGTCGCCCGAGCCGACCATGGCCTTGCGCTCTTTGGCCAAGGCCTGTTGCTGCTTTTCCATTTCGATTTCGTAGAGGCGGGAGCGCAGCACACGCATGCCTTTCTCGCGATTCTTGATCTGGGATTTCTCGTCCTGGCAACTGACGACCGTGTTGGTCGGAATATGCGTGATGCGAACGGCCGAGTAGGTCGTGTTCACCGATTGGCCTCCGGGTCCGGAGGAGCAGAAAGTGTCGATGCGCAGATCCTTGGCTTCGATCTTGATGTCTACATCTTCCGCTTCGGGAAGCACGGCAACCGTGACGGCCGAGGTATGGACGCGTCCCTGCTGTTCGGTGGCGGGCACTCGCTGGACGCGGTGGACCCCGCTCTCGTACTTCAACTGGGAGAAGACCCGGTTGCCTTCAATGATGGCGATAACTTCTTTCAGGCCCCCAGCAGACGATTCCGAAGAGGAGAGCACTTCAACTTTCCAGCGCTGAGTCTCCGCGAATCGCGTGTACATGCGGAAGATTTCGGCGGCGAAGAGCGTAGCCTCGTCGCCGCCCGTACCGGCCCGGATTTCCAGGATGATGTTCTTTTCGTCGTTCGGATCCTTTGGCAGCAGAAGGAACTTTAACTCTTCCTCCACAGCCGTAACCCTGCCTTCCAACTGGGTGAGTTCGTCCTGCGCGTATGCCCTCATCTCGGCATCTTTCTCGTCGGCGAGCAGTGCCTTGCTCTCAGCAATCCCCTTGGTCAGATCTTTGTATTCGCGGTACTTCTCGACGATGGGTGCGATTTCAGCGTGTGCCTTGGCGGTCTTCTGGTATCTCGCCGAATCGTTGACGATATCCGGCGAAGCAAGAGCGTTAGTCAACTCTTCATAACGGGTTTCGGTTTGATCTAAGCGTTCAAACATGTCAGTTGGCTTTCGTGGAGACGCAGCTTGCCACGTCTCGGTGCGGCCGCAAGCCCGCTCTTGGGAGCAGGTGAGAAGCAAGAAATTGCGTCTCTACGGCATTGTAGTGTTGTGAGAAGGCAGAGAGAAAGTATTCGCGGCGGGACCGCTAGGCAATGACCAACTCGCCCCCGCGCTCTTTCTCGAGCGACATGGCGTGGTCGAGTGCATCGATGGCGCACTGAGCCTGTTCATCGGACGGCGGCTTGGTGGTGATGCGCTGCAGCCACAGGCCGGGGGCAGTCATCAACGCGAAGAGTGATCCGCGATGTTTGGCCGCGAAGCGGATAATCTCGTAGGAAACTCCAGCGATGACTGGCAGCAGAGCGATACGCGAGGCGAATCGCGCCCAGAATGTAGTGAACGGGACTAGCATGTAGAACCCGATCGAGATCAGCATCACGGTCATCAGGAAACTCGTACCACAACGCGGGTGATAGGTCGAATACTTCTGCACCGCGGCAGTGTTGAGTGGATCCCCGTTTTCGAAAGCAAAGACAGTTTTATGCTCCGCACCGTGATACTGGTAGACGCGCCGGATGTCCTTCCAAAGCGAAACTCCCCAGATGAACAGCAGGAACAAGAGCAGGCGGATGCCGCCATCGATCAGGTTGAAAACAATCCGACCGCCTAAAGCGGGATTCATCTTTTTAAGTTCCGTAGCCGCCAGCAAGGGAAGGTATTTGTACATGAAGATAAAAAACGCCAGCGAGATCAGGATATTGACCGCGGCCAGCCAGTTACTAAGAGTAGCGGCCTTCTCACGGGATCTGGTCCTAGAATCTTCTGCCCGGCTTTGGAGTTGGGCCACAACTGGGGCCGTCACCTCAATCCGACTCTTCTGGACATCTTCCTGCATCATGTCTTCGATGGCGACGTTCGCCGAAAACCGGAGGGCCCGGTAGCCCAAATTCATGGCATATCCAAGCGTCATCACGCCGCGTACGATGGGCCAGGCCATCCATTTATGTTTCTCGGAGGGGCGCTCGAGTGGTTCGCTCATGGTTACGACTTCACCGGATGGTTTG
>CAZILJ010000577.1:0-4174 GCA_964539915.1 uncultured Acidobacteriaceae bacterium
GACCGGAACATTCCCGCTCCCCTTTGCAGGGTGCCGTGCTTTTCCAAGCCCATCGAATTTCGCGGTTCGTTACTGGTTTATTGCCCCGAGTTGTGGAGGTTTGCGATATTGCAGATTCTTGCCAGAATCTTGGTGCACCTCGCCAACGCCTGCCATTAGGATTCGAACCTGATCCGTGTACTCAGCGTCGGTCGCTTCCCGAGGTTTGAGGATCCAGAACGCTCCCGCCGGACCGATCTGGAAATGATATGTGTACCCCTCAACGATGGTTACTCGCGGCGGGGTCCACACAACCAACGAAACCGTAGCAGCGAAGTCTAGGCCCATCCCGAACCTGCTGGGCGCCGGGCCGCACGGCGTATCACTGAACTCGTCTTCCGGAGAATCTGCATCATATTGGAAGGGAGTTCCCGTAACTCCTGTATCCACAAATTCCGGTGGTGGAATCAGTCCGTGAAACCGAGTAGCGTTTCGCTTCTTCACAGTTTGCACCCAATGCAGGCCGACGCAAGGATTTCCATCACGCTCAACCTCAATCTCTACTCCGTGCTCGCTCGCCTTTACATTGGCCGCCCGTTCTGCCGGCGTCCAAGACAGGTTCGCCGGCCGCAGACCGTTTACCGTGTCCTTGACGATCCGGTAGTTCACAATCGTCATGAAATCATCGATTGGTACGCACAACCAGTTGACTCGTGGCGGGCCAATGTTCAGTCCGGAGTCGGCTGGGATGTGAGCGTTTTGTTGCAACTGTCGAACCTCAGGCCAGCGCGCGCTGTCTATGCCGTATCGTGCTAATGTAGCGGCCGCACTTTGGCCGGGGATGATGGAAACGCGCTCAAAAAACTGAGCCATAGGATCGAACCCCTTTTGAATCTAAAATCGAAAACCTTAATTGCATGAAATCTTACCGCAACCTTAGCGCATGATCAGGTCTGGATCGGGCACGGCGCTGCCAGAGGTCTTCTGTCGAAGCCGATGAAGCTGTAGCGAGGCCCTAAGTACTCCCATATCTAGACAAGCCACAGATCGACGGCGGGCCGTTCATTGACACGCAGGCGCCGGTCATCGAAGCTGCGCTCCTTTCGGGCATTCACTATTTAGATGTGGCGGTGTAACAGCCAGATGTTCTCGCGTCTTCGAACGGTTTGCGGAAGTCGCGCGCAATGCGAGCGTTGTGATCGCTCACGCGATGGCGTTCTACGGCGGATTCGGCGATCTCCTAGCCACTGAGGCTATGGAGAGATGGCTGCGGCGGACGAAATCTGCATTGCGGTGGCGCTCGATAGTTGGCAACCGACGCGGGGAACTCGATTGACCGGCCAGCGCAATGCAGGCCAGCATTTCATTTTTTTCGAACAATCGGTTGGAGCGTGCCGATACGCCACTGGGGCGCATTTGGAATTTGCCGGCGCCTTTCGGCCCCTCAAGAGGTTCAGGGTCTCTCGCTAGCCGAAACCGTCCTCATCTCACGGCATCTGCAGACGCCTGAGATAACGCGCGTACCTCAATATCACGCCACTTTTTGACATCCGCAATCCTGCTCCGACGGCGGTGGCCGAGAGCGGACGCATCGTCCCAGGTCTTCGTTATGGACGTGATCGCGAAAAGAGGAAGTGAAGCGCGCCGATCCGTAACGCGCGGGCGAGACATCTACGCGATCACTGCCCCCATTGTGGTGGAAGCGACCGAACGCGTAGCCAAAGGGTTGGCGAAGCCCGCTGGTGTGGGTCGCCGCCGGAGAGGCCTTCGACTCGCGAGACTTTCCGTGGTCCTTCAGTCCGGCGCATCTTTTCGTCGAGCTTTAGAGATGCCCCCCGCCGAGCGCAGCTCGTGGCGGTTGTGAGTCAAAAAGTGTCGGGTCTGAAAGAAGAGGTGTGAACCGGTGAGACGAGAAATTGCATCTGGCGCAAGCGGCTCTACGATGAATATTGAATAGCAGAGTCGCAATTCTTTCGGCCTACCGATCACAGGCGGCGAGGCGTTCGGGAAATCAACCGGCCGAAGAATCTTCGTAATATTCAGCGTCGCGGTTCCCGCCGAAGAGCCAGAGGTCCGGATGACCACTCTATCGGGCCATCTGAGGATTCGCTCATTTTCCCTCCGTAAAGTACTGTGCTGAATTGCCTAACTTCGTAAACACGCTGGGTCGAAGGCCTCAGTAGGGAACTAGACTCGCTCTTCGGGATTATAATTCGGAGCAATTTGGTGAGGAAACGAGGAGATTTTCTTGATCGTTGACACGAATGAGCGTCCCCACATCGATCGCGACCATCAACTCACGGCTCACGGCTCCGAGCCTCACCGGCACAAAGCGTGGTGGATCGTCGGGGGGATTGCTTTGTTGCTCCTTCTCGTGCTGGCGCTCGTGCTGTGGCGTCATCACGAGGACTCGACGAAAAAGGCCGCTCCTGCGCCGCCGAAGATAACCATCACGACCGCGACGGCCAAGAAAGGTGACATCGGGGTTTACCTTGACGCAATCGGTACGGTGACGCCGGTCTATACCGATTCGATTACCAGCCAAGTAGATGGCCTGATCATAGCCGTGCATTACAAGGAAGGTCAGGTCGTAAAGAAGGGCGATCCGTTGGTCGACATCGATGCGCGTGCCTACCGCGCGAATCTTTTGCAGGCGCAAGGTGCGCTAAAGCGAGACCAGAACGTGCTCGCACAGGCGCAGATGGACCTGGAACGCTACCGTGTCGCATGGTCGCACAACGGCATCGCCAAGCAAATTCTGGATGACCAGGAGAAGCTTGTACTGCAGGACGAGGGGACAGTACAAAACGACCAGGGAGTCGTGCAATTTGACCAGGTTCAGGTCGACTACTGTCATATCATCGCTCCCATCGCCGGCCGTGTGGGTCTCCGGTTGGTGGATCCGGGCAACGTGGTGCAGTCTTCTGCAGCCGGCACGCTCGCAGTCATTGCGCAGTTGGATCCCATCACGGTGGTTTTCACTATACCGGAAGACAGTCTCGGCCCGGTTGCAGCCCGACTGCGGAAGAAGGCCACACTCGCCGTCGATGCTTTCGATCGCAGCGCACAGACCAAGATTGCGAGCGGCAAGTTGCTGACGCTCGACAATCAGATTGACACTACGACCGGCACCGTAAAGGCACGAGCCGTCTTCAGCAATAAGAATGATGCGCTCTTCCCCAACCAGTTCGTTAACACCCGGCTCTTGGTGAACACGTTGCAGGGTGTCACCCTGATTCCAGCATCGGCCATTCAACAAAATGGCCAGGCATCATTTGTGTACGTGATTCAAAACAACATCGCTCACATCCGCAGCGTAAAGCCTGGAGTTACAGACGCTGGCCTAACGCAGGTGGACGATATCGATCCCGGAGACGTCGTCGCCAACAGCAGCTTCGACAAATTGCAGGACAACACTGCGGTCACCGCTTCGGCCAAGCCGGCTTCGACCAAGCCGGCCGCAGCCAGCACGCCCGGGAGCAGCGCCCCGTGAGTCCATCCCGTCCGTTTATCTTGAGGCCGGTTGCGACCTCTTTGCTGATGGTGGCAATCCTACTGGTGGGTATCGTTGGCTATACCCAACTGCCGGTCTCCGCGTTGCCAGAAGTCGATTATCCGACCATTCAGGTGCTCACTTTTTATCCGGGAGCCAGCCCGACTGTGATGGCGACCACCGTAACGGCTCCGTTGGAGCGTCAATTCGGCCAACTGCAGGGCTTGAGCCAAATGACCTCCACCAGTTCCGGCGGTACTTCCGTCATAGTGCTGCAGTTCAATCTGACTCTGAATATTGATGTCGCCGAGGAAGAGGTCCAGTCTGCGATCAACGCTTCGCAGAGTCTACTTCCCTCCATCCTGCCCGCGCCGCCGACCTACAGCAAAACGAATCCGGCCGACGCCCCCGTGCTCACCCTGGCCATCACCTCGAGCTCTATACCGCTTTCTCAGGTGGAGGACCTGGTGGACACGCGGCTGGCGCCGAAGATTTCGCAGCTCAGCGGGGTCGGGCTGGTAACCATCAGCGGCGGCCAAAAGCCCGCGGTTCGCATTCAAGCCAACCCAACTGCGCTTTCGTCCTACGGCATCAACATGGAAGATCTGCGAACCGCGCTGACCCAAGCCAGTGTGAACGCAGCCAAAGGGAACTTCGACGGACCGAGCCAGGATTATCAGATCGACGCGAACGATCAACTGG
>CAZILJ010000578.1:0-4475 GCA_964539915.1 uncultured Acidobacteriaceae bacterium
CTGGCTACGTCCGGGTAGGCTTTGGCAGGCGGACAACGCGGGCAGCTTCGGATCCGTCGCGGAGTTAAGTTTAACGACGGAACGCCGCTCACTCCTGAGATTGCGGCCTCTTCCCTGCGCGCCGCGAATCCATCGTGGAATGTGGCCGCCGATGCAGATTCTTTAGTAATTGATATCTCTGACCAGAATCTGTTGGAGCAGCTCGCGTTGCCGCGAAATGCAATTGCGAAGAGAACCGCCGACAACAGACCCATCGGCACAGGGCCATTCCACATTGTCGACTGGCAGCCTGGCAAAAAGCTGGCGCTGGCGGCTGAAGATAACTGCTGGCGTGGCCGTCCGTTCCTGGACGCCGTCGAAATCGATATGGGAAGAGGATTTCGCGAGCAGATGACCGCACTGCAATTGGGCAAGGCCGATCTAGTGGAAGTCGCACCGGAGCAGACGCACCGCGTGTCGCTGGATGGACGCCGCTTGGTGAGTTCAAATCCCATTGAGCTTTGGGCTCTCGTCTTCACTCGCGATGTGGCATCGGCGGATGAGAAACTCCTTCGTGACGCGTTGGCCAGCAGCGTAGAGCGAGGCTCGATGCGAAGCGTGCTGCTGCAGGGCGCGGGACAACCAACAGCCAGCCTTCTTCCAAATTGGATGAGCGGATATGGATTCGTATTCCCCGCGGACGCAGACTTGACGCGGGCACGACATGCGCGGGAACAGGTCCGCACCATTCCAACCTGGACCGTCGGATACGATGGCACTGATCTGTTGGCCCGAGTGTTGGTCGAGCGCATCGCGCTGAACGCGAAGGATGCTGGACTATGGTTGCAACCTACATCGACGACTAAAGCTGATTTGCGGCTCGTGCGAATCCCCTTAGTGTCGTCCGATCCCTGGATCGCACTGGCCGGTGTGGCCACCTTGGCGGGAATATCCGCAGTCAAAAACCCGGGTGGATCCGTCGAAGATCTCTATGCGTCTGAGAACGCCCTGCTGGCGATGCAGCGCGTGATCCCTCTTCTTCATTTGCCGGTATCGTATGCATCTTCACCGACCTTGAAGAATTGGGGGTTGCGGCCCGACGGAAGCTGGGCTCTAGCCGACGCGTGGCTCGGGATCGACAAACCATGACCTTCCGCCGTAAACTTCTGGCCGTTTTCGCGTTGACCGTTTTTCTGTCGGTTGGAGCGGTCGCTTGGTTGGTGCTGGCGCTAACGCGCAATGCGTTCGAGAAGACCGAGGATCAGAGAACGGCGGCTCTGGTCGCGCAATTTCAACGGGAATTTGATCGGCGCGGTGAGGAGGTTGCAAAGCGGGTGGCAGCGATCGCCGCTTCCGATTCCGTCAGTCGGATGGCGACTGCGCTGAATGGCACAACCACGGAGTCCGCCGAGTATTTTGAGCTGGCCAAGTCAATGGCTGAAACCTACCAACTGGAATTTCTCGAATTTCTGGACGAGCACGGAACCATCATTTCCTCGGCGCAGTGGCCTGCGAAGTTTGGCTATCCCGAAGCCGCGTTTGAGGGTTTGTCGGCTGCAAGCGACCAGAGCGCATTTCTGGAACGCGAAGAGTTACAGGACTCGACCGGCCTGGGACTGTTGGCAGTGCGAGAGACTCGCATTAGTGAGCACCCCGTCTACGTAATCGGCGGGCGACGACTGGACAAGAATTTTCTTTCCGCCCTGGACCTGCCAGCGGACATGCGCGTTCTGCTTTACCAGAATCGAAGCGATCATTTTTCCTCCGATGCGCTTCTGGATCCGTCGGGCAATGGTCCCGACCCGGCCCGACCGGCCAACAAACTAGCTTCGCTGATCGACGAGGTGCGTCAGCACAACCAGGAAATGACCGCGAGTGTTTCCTGGTCATCGGATCAGGGGGATGACGAACTGTTTCACGCGATCCCACTGCGAGGCGCGGGCAAGGATCGCCCCTTGCTTGGGATCTTGCTGGTTGGAAATTCGCGGCGTTCTTATGTCGAACTCAAGCGTCGTATCACGGGATCGGCACTCCTGGTGGGTGGAGGCGGCACTATTCTTGCAATTTTGTTGAGCAGTTGGGCCGCAGCCAGGGTAACGCGTCCGGTCGAGCAACTGGCACGTGCAGCGGAAGACGTTGCCGCGGGGCACTGGGATGCACGAGTGGAAGTCTCCGGCAGTGATGAGGTAGCTCAACTTGGCATTTCCTTCAATCGCATGACGGCCGAGTTGCTGGCTCAGCGAGAACGCCTCGTGCAAACGGAGCGAGTCGCGGCCTGGCGCGAATTAGCACGACGTTTGGCGCACGAATTGAAGAACCCGCTCTTCCCTCTTCAACTCACAGTTGAGAACTTGATCCGTGCCCGTACACAAATCCCCGACCAGTTCGACGAGGTCTTTCGCGAAAGTTCCTCAACTCTGTTGGCCGAACTTTCGAATCTCAAGACCATCATCAGCCGCTTCAGCGAATTTTCTAAGATGCCGCATCCGCAATTGCAAACTGTGCAAGTGAATGAAATTCTGCGAGGGGTGGTAAAACTTGTCGACGCTCAACTGCACGCGCCGGGACGCGAGCCGATCGCTTGCAGACTAGAACTGGACGAGAGGCTTCCCGAGATCGCTGCCGATCCCGATTTGCTGCACCGCGCGCTCTCGAATCTTGTGCTCAATGCGATGGACGCGATGCCGAATGCCGGGGCACTCACGCTGCGAACCAGACGCGAGGATGGAAAGGTCGTGATTGAAGTTGCCGACACAGGCTCGGGGCTGACCCCCGAGGAGTGCGCGCGCATTTTCACGCCTTATTACACGAGCAAACAACACGGAACCGGACTAGGCTTGGCAATCGTGCAGTCGGTGGTGACCGATCACGGTGGAAGAATCAGCGTACGGAGTGAACCGGGTCGGGGTACGACATTCGTGATCGAGTTGCCGGATAATCGGGGGGCGATGCAGAGAGGCCCTGCTGAGCAATCTACGGGCGGCAATGTTGGTCAGATTCACGGCTGAAATGGCGAGGAGGAAAGTTGCCGATCAAAGCGCATCTTTTGATTGTCGATGATGAAGCCAATACCCTGGCCTCGTTATCGCGTGCCTTCCGGTTGGCGGGACACGAAGCCACCGTTTGCGACAACGCGGCTAAGGCTTTGGCACTGGCCAAATCTCAGAACTTTGATCTCATTCTCTCGGACGTGGTTATGCCCGGCAAAGACGGCCTGACCCTTCTCGAAGAACTGAAGCAGCAGGGCGTGACCGCTCCTGTGGTCATGATGTCAGGTCAGGCGCACATTGAAATGGCTGTGCGAGCAACGCGTTTGGGGGCTCTCGACTTCCTGGAGAAGCCGATCTCCAGCGACAAACTGATGCTCACCGTTGACAACGCACTTAAGCTGCAACGTCTCGAGAATGAGAATCGGCAACTCCGACAGCGACTCGGGAAACACGAGATCGTTTGGAAAGGGGAAGCGATGCAGCGTGTGATGGCGCAACTGGAACGAGTTGCTGCCAGCGAGTCGCGCGTGTGCATCTTCGGCGAGACTGGCACAGGGAAGGAACTGGTGGCGCGTACCATTCATGAGAAGAGCCCGCGCGCGGCCGGGCCTTTCGTGACCTTGAATTGCGCGGCCGTTCCAGCGGAATTGATCGAATCAGAACTTTTCGGACACGAGAAGGGTTCCTTCACCGGCGCCTCTGGACGACACATCGGCAAGTTCGAGCAAGCGGACCGAGGGACGATTTTTCTAGACGAGATCGGCGACATGCCGCTCAACATGCAGGCAAAATTACTGCGCGTGCTGGAGGAGGGTGAAGTCGAGCACATCGGCGGAGACAAACCCGTGCCCGTCAACGTTCGCGTGGTGGTGGCAACCCATCGCGATCTGGAAGCACGTGTACGTGAGGAAAAATTCCGCCCGGACCTCTTTCACCGCATTCATGTTTTTCCATTGATGCTGCCTCCGTTACGCGAACGGCGCGACGACATTCCTGCTCTGGTGGAGCATTTCGCCGCGCAAGTGTGCGCTCAGAACGGATGGAAAGCTGTACCCTTCACCACTGAAGCAATGCAAGCGCTGCGATCTCATTCGTGGCCAGGTAACGTTCGCGAATTACGCAATATGGTCGAGCGGCTAATGCTGCTTGCAACCGAAGGTCAAGTTGATCTGGCAACGGTGCAAATCGCTTTACCTAAGACGTCTGCAGCAGAAACGTCTGGACTAGGCGATATTGGCTCCGGCGTTCTCGCCACCCGTGTACAGTCATTCGAGCGCGAGGTGATTCTCGCTGAGCTGAAGCGCAGCCATCAGAACATGAGCCTGGCTGCAAAAACGCTTGGCCTCGAGCGCAGCCACCTCTATAAGAAGGCGGAGCAGCTGGGGATCGATCTGCGGGCCATGCGACGCCAGCAAGAGTCCCAGGATTGACCCCGGGTCGTAGTTAACTTTTTGCCGGAAGAAAATATAGCGCTTAATAGTCGGTCGCGCAGGATGATGTGAGCTG
>CAZILJ010000579.1:0-1902 GCA_964539915.1 uncultured Acidobacteriaceae bacterium
TACTGGAACTCGCAGCCAAGGATGAGGCGGCGGGGCTCGGTGATGCGCCTTGGCCACCGCACTTTCGGAAGATGGATGGGGAAGCGCCGCGCGTTGCTCCGTCACGCGCCAAGTCTTCGCGCGCCCAGTCCGCCGCCAATAAGCCGCAAACGAAGATGCCCCTTTTGGTGGTTGCGAACTCTCCCCACAGGGAGGCTGCGCTTGCAGGTCTGGAAAGGTGGAAGAGCAAACATGAGGAGGTGGCCAGCCTTCTCGCCGTAGATGACGTGTTGATCGACTCGATGCGAGGCAGATCATCTACATGGACCCGCATCCGCGTGAACTTGCGCCACATACCCAACGAGCTACGGCCTGCGCAAGAAACTCCCGACCCAGACGATGACCCGACGCGGGAATGGCGAAGGAAGCGTGGTTAAAGTTAAAAGGAGCGAGGCTTATCGGCCACTGGCAAAAATCGCCATCAATTCCTGTGGCGGAACGATTTCGAGCTGAGCATACGTGCAGTCGCCCGGCTTCTTGTCGGTGCGCCATCTTCGAAACTGCGCCATGTGGCGAAAGCGGGCGCCCTGCATATGCTCGTAAGCGACTTCGACCACAAGCTCGGGACGCAACGGCTCCCACGACAGATCCTTGCCTTGGCTCCAGCGGCTCTGGCCTCCCGGCATGCGATGCCCGGCTTCGCTGTTTGCGGTTCCCTGCTCGGCCCACAGCTTCCAAGGGTGGTTGACGAGCGCGTCCTTGCGATAGGGCCCGAGATGTTCTACAAGCTGACGGCGCTTCTCTTGCGTGAAGCTGGCGCAGACGCCTACGTGCTCGAGCGCGCCCGAATCGTCAAAAAGGCCAAGCAGCAACGAGCCGACAAGCGTGCCCTCACCTTTCTTGTGCCATCGGAAGCCTGCAACGACGCAGTCGCAGTCACGCTCGTGTTTTATCTTCAACATCAAGCGTTTGTCAGACTCGTAGGCGAGTGAAATCGGTTTGGCCATTACCCCATCGAGACCCGCACCTTCGAAGCGGCTAAACCAGTCCTCCGCGACGCTCGATTGCTGGGTCGCCGGCGTCAGATGAATCGGTGGCGCGGCGGATGAAAGTAACGTTTCCAGTTCCTGACGTCGGCTTTGAAACGGCATGCTCCGCAAGTCCCGATCGCCCTCGCAAAGCAGGTCGAAGAATACGATTGACGCCGGGCATTGCTGGGACAGGAGCCTCACGCGTGACGCAGCCGGATGAATGCGGAGCTGCAGCGCCTCGAAGTCAAGGCCACCATTCTGCGCAATGACGATCTCCCCATCAAGTACGCAGCGAGAGGGCAATTGTGTCCGTAGGGGCTCAAGCAACTCAGGGAAGTAACGGTTCAGCGATTTCTCATCGCGGCTCTGAATCAGGATCTCGTCTCCGTCGCGGAAGATCACCGTACGGAACCCATCCCACTTCGGTTCGAAGATCCATGTTCCTCCCGCTGGTAGCTCCCCAATCCGCTTCGAGAGCATCGGTAAGATCGGGGGGTTCACCGGAAGATGCATGCTTCTCATGCTATACCGGGTGCCCTAACGTTCGCGAATGTTAGGTGGTGGTTCAGTCCATTGGCGGTTATGCCTTCGGCCAGGGGTGACGAGCAGCGATCCCGCGTTTCTCCGCATCCTGACGAAGTCCGGACGCTACAGACAACTCGTCGCGAGACAAGCTTGCACGCTTGCCAAGTCGATTTTTCTAGAGGAAGGTACGGAGAATTGTCTTACGTATCTTTAGTCCTCTTTCTGCCCAAACAGTCTTGACAACCCTGATTCGCTGCCTCATGTTTGCGAAGGGAGCCCCCTGTCATCGTTACCAGCAACCAAATTACGAATTTCCCGGAGGTCGGCGGCAATCAGAAGTATGCGCTCGATGCTCAGTCCGACGTGG
>CAZILJ010000580.1:0-3068 GCA_964539915.1 uncultured Acidobacteriaceae bacterium
CTTGTCCTATGATGTTCCCGTCATCATCCGGGCGAAAGATGTCCCCTCTGGCAGGGCAACGTGGGCGAATTCGGCGACAAATTCCGCAAGGCGCGCGAGAAGAAAGAACTCTCGTTCGACCAGGTTTCGAACGTCACTAAGATCGGCGCGCGCATGCTTCAGGCCATCGAAGAAGAACATTTCGACGTTCTTCCCGGCGGCGTCTTCAACAAGGGATTCATCCGCGCCTACGCCAAGCATCTCGGATTGGACCCCGAAGAGACCGTCACTGACTATCTCACATGCCTCCGCCAGGCGCAGATCGATGCGCATGAAGTCTGGGAACCGGAACGTGCTTTGCAGCCTCGCTCTGCTGCTCCAGAAAGGCATCGCCCGGTCGAGTCCAGCAAGGCAGTGGAGAAATCGCAATCCCCCGTTCAAGTCGAGGAACTCCCGGAACTACAACTTCCTCGCGCCGAGCATGTCCGCCCTCCTAGAGAAGATTTCGCCGAACACTCCGGTGCCGAGATTCCGTGGAGAATCCTGGCCGTCGCAGCCGTTGTCCTGGTGCTGGCAGTCATTCTCTGGACGCGCCATTCTCACCGAGCCGCCGATGCCAGCACGTCTCCTGCGAAATCCGCACAGCCAACGGTAGCACCATCCGCGCCTGCGGCGGTCTCGGCGCCAGCTCCAGCTGCCACCCATTCCAAATCCAAGCTTCCGGCCGCCAGCGCGACGACGGTTGCTCACTCCTCCACTCCGAATCCTCAGCCGCCTCAGGACGCTCAGTCCAGAAAAGCCGTTCGCGCATCCCGCGCAGTATCAGAAACGTCGACTGCCAGTTCCGTGGACAGTACCGCCGCCAGTGACGTCAGCACACGAACCTTTAAGAAGCCTACCTCGACTTCGTCCCTAAAAGCCGCTGTTCCCCTGACTCTCGTGATCCGCGCCCAGGAAACCTCCTGGATCTCAGTCCAGGCGGACGGCCAGACCGTCAGCCAGGAAACACTGATCGCGCCGGCGCATGCGTCGATCCGTGCCACGCGAGAAATCGTAGCCCGGATTGGCAATGCCGCGGGAGTCACCTTCCTCTGGAACGGCAAAGAAATCCCCGCCGACGGTGCCGAAGCCGAGGTTAAGACATTTGCGTTCGATGCCAACGGCGTGCGAGTTCTACCTTCGACACAGGCTCCGCTTCCCGGTCGCTAACTCCGGGAACGCTGAATCGAAATGCGTCCGCACCGCCTGTCCGTTGGTGGACGCCCGGCGCGAAACTGACAGCACGAAACACTTTGAACAATTTGTTTCCCCTCGACAATTGAGGGACTTGAGGGCTTTTGCGATAGGCGCTTGAAGTGCCAATTCGCTCCTCATCCGTCTAATGGGGAACACCATGCAAACCTTGCTTCAGGACGTGCTCTTCAGCCTTCGACAACTCCGCAAGAATCTAGGATTCACCCTCACCTCAGTCATCTCGCTCGCTCTGGGCATCGGTGCCACCACCGCGGTTTTCAGCGTGGTCTATGCCATCCTCATGAATCCTTATCCGTATGCCGCCCCGGATCGCATGGTGCACATGAGGCTCAGCGACCAATCCTCGCAGGAGATGGGATTCGGTCTGAGTGGCGCGCAGTGGCAACAAATTCGGAAGTCACCCGTGATCGAAGACGCGTTCGCCGCGGACGACTGGAACCTGACGGTCACCGGCCACGATCTGCCCGAAGATCTTAATGGCGTGTACATGACTTCCAACAGTTTTGCGTTCATGGGCGTTCCTCCCGCGCTCGGGCGCGGATTGATGCCCTCCGATGCCATCGATGGCCAGGACCCTCAACCGGTTGCCGTACTCGGCTACAAGTTCTGGCGACGCCATTTCAACTCCGATCCCTCCGTGATCGGCCAGACCCTCCAGTTGGTCCGCAAGAATTACACAATCGTCGGAGTCGCAGCCCAACGTTTCACATGGGAAGACGGAGATGTTTATCTCCCCCTGAAGATTACTCAAGATCCCACGAAAGCTTACTATGTCGGCCTTCGACTGAAGCCGGGTATCACCCATGCGGTCGCGAACGCCGCCTTGCAGCCGTTGATCGACCAATTCGCCAAGGAAACGCCGAAGCATTTTCCAACGACGCACTTCCAACTCCGCGTGGTTGGCCTGAACGAACGGTTTGTGCATGAACTCGGGGGAACCTTGTATCTCCTGTTCCTTGCAGTGGGGCTCCTGCTGGCCATTGGCTGCGGCAATGTTTCCATTCTTCTGCTGGCGCGTGGTACGGCTCGGCAACATGAACTGGCCGTTCGCACCGCGATTGGCGCCAGCCGCCGCCGCATCGTAGGTCAACTGCTGACCGAGGCTCTGCTGCTTTCGCTCACCGGGACCGCGCTCGGCGTCCTGCTCGCTTACCGCGCCCTCGCCATCATCATCGTTTTGCTGCCGAAATATTCCTACCCGCACGAGGCCGCGATTCAGATCAATCTGCCAGTGCTCGCCTTCAGCGTCGCTGTAGCTCTCCTCACCGGAATCCTGTTTGGTCTGTGGCCTGCTCTCCAGCTCTCGCGGCCTGAGGTGAGCCAGGTCATGCAGTCGAGCACTCGGAAGATCGTCGGCATGGTGCGCGGACGCACCACTCACGGCGTCCTGACTGCTGCTCAAGTCGCGCTAACGTTAGTGATGCTCGCCGGCGCGGGTGCTGCAATGGAGGAATTTTTGCGCCTCTTGCACACGCCTTTGGGCTACGACCCGCACAACGTCATGTCGGTTGGTATTCCCGTCCATGACGGTGCATACCCGACTTGGCCGGCGCGACAGGCCTATTTCGAGCAATTGCGAAACCGGGCGGCCACCGTCCCCGGCGTGACCATGGCGGCAATCTCCTCCAACGCCACACCGCCATCCAATGGCTGGCAGACCAACATCGAAATCCTCGGTAAGTTGGCGCGAGACGAGCAAAAAGTTCGCGTCAACTTCGTAAGTCCAGGTTACTTTCCCGTTCTACGCATTCCGCTGGCGCAAGGCAGAATTTGGGACGAGAGCGAAAACCACAAGGCCGCACACGTCGTCGTCATTAACCAAACGATGGCGCGCC
>CAZILJ010000581.1:0-2630 GCA_964539915.1 uncultured Acidobacteriaceae bacterium
CCGCCAGCGAGGTCTGTCGCACGTGTCCGACGACGCCGATAATTTCCATCCACTCCGGTTCCGGCGTCTTCAGCCGGATGAGGATACGCTTGCCGACCGCAGACTCTCCGGGAAAAGCTTTCCCGGCGAGAGACTCGTCGATCATGATCAGCCGGCGATCGGGCACGTTATCTGCGTCGGCGAAGGTGCGCCCCGCCAGCAGCGGTGTACGCATGGTCTCGAAATATCCGGGCAAAACGATCTGGAAGTCCGCTGCCTGAAATTTGCTCGGATCGGAGAGCGCCTCTTCCTTGCCCCAGCGGATCGGACTATAGCCACCTGCCAGGGGAAAGGGAAAAGAGCCGCTAACGCTCTGCACGCGCGGGATCGCACGCAGACGGTCCTGGACCTGGCGGACGAAGGCGGCATTGGCCTCGGGCGTGGTGGCACCATTGTTGCCATTGAGGACGAAGGTGAGCAGGGAGCGCGAGTCGAATCCAGGATCGATGCGGTGCAATTCGACAAAACTGCGGAACATCAGTCCCGAGCCTACCAGGAGAACGAACGAGAGCGCGACCTCGGCGATGACGACCGCGTTGCGCATGACGCTGCCGGTGCCGAGTCCAGTGTTGCGGCTGATGCCGCGCAGCACGTTCATGAGGTGCGGGCGAGAAGCGCGCAGAGCAGGAGTCATGCCGAACAGAATCGCTGTCGAGAGTCCGGCGAGTGCCGTGAAGGCGAGCACGGAGGTGTCAATGGTGATGGTTTCGAGACGTGGCAGGTCGGCCGGCGCGAGGGCGCGAAGTTCCTTGATCCCGACCCAGGCTAGCACGAATCCGCCGAGCGTCCCCATGGCTGAAAGCCATGCGGCTTCGGCCAGGATCGGCGACATCAGTCGGAAGCGATTGGCTCCGAGCGCGGCGCGGACGGCGAGTTCGCGATTGCGCACCGAGGCGCGGACCAGAAGAAGATTGGCGACATTGGCGCACGCCACCAGTAGCAGGAAGACGACTGAGCCCATGAGCGCGAGGATTGCCGGGCGGGCCTCAGCGACCATGTGCTGTCGCATCCGCTCGACGCGGATGTGATAGTCGGCAGTTCCCATAATCGGAAACTGAGCACGCTCCGAAGCGGCCACTTTCTCCGCTTCGGCTTGCGCGTGCTCGGGCGTGACTCCGGGCCGGAGTCTTCCCACCGCGTGTATGGAAACACCATTGCGCTGCGCCGCGTCGTAGCTGAGGCGGTTCGCGATCCAGATGTCGGGGGCCTGAAGCACCTGGGCCTCGGGTGGAAAATACAATTGGAAGTGCGGGCGGAGGACGCCGACAATGATCGCAGTTTGTTGTCCGGCAATCGAGATGGACCGTCCGAGCATCGAGAGATCTCCGCCATACCGGCGCTGGAAGTACTCGAAGCTCAGGATTGCGTACACTGCCAGTTGTGGGCGTGGAGGTGGCTGCTGCGCGCCCGGCGGCGGAGCAGCAGGATTGGGGACGGCGTCGTCATCGTTGAAGTCGCGGCCATAAGCAACGCTTCCGCCAAGCAGGCGGAAGAAGTTGATCGTCACTACCGCCGCGTTGGTCTGCTCGGGACTGCCATCCTCGCGTTGAAGCGTGAGAGGGAAGGTGAGGACGCCGGCAAGGTCGTCGAAGACGGACTTGGTGCCATCGCGCAGATCAATAAAGTTGGCGTTCGAAAGCGGGAAATCGCGGACATTGCGCTTTCGCAGATCGCTGCAGGCGACGACCAGGCGGTCGGGATCGCGGTAAGGCAGAGGCTTTAGCAGCACGGCGTTGGTGACGCTGAAGATCGCAGTGCTGGCTCCAATGCCCAACGCAATGGTGAGTACCGCAGTCAAGACAAATATGGGGCTCTTGCGCAACACACGAGCTGCCACGATCAGATCGTGAAAATTCATCCCACGCCTCCCCAACGTTCGACTCCTCTACGTAACGCAACGTTAGTACAACGAGATGTTCCGGGCAACTCCGGTCAACGGCCCTTTTTACCGAGGCGTGAGGAACACTGACATTCGGGCCAGACCCGAACACTTGCAGGGCGGATACCGCTGCGGCCCCACTGACGGCAAACCGGAAGTTGGGTTGGGCCTGGTCAAGTTCAGCTGTCCAGATTGCCGGGCATGCTGCTCATTATCTTCATGATCCCCTGCGACCTAGTCCTAGTAGAGGTCAGCGCCTTGGGGGTGTTTTCGGTCACACCCCACCGATCGAAGCCTTGAATACGTGACCTGCTGATGGCGTCCATTCTGTTCAGTTCTCAGTCCGGACCTGGTTTCTGTATTTTCCCAGAGGTTCAGTCGCGCCTATTCTCCGCTGGAACGATGCCCTCGCCCTCTCTCACGCCGTAGAAATGGTCTGCGGCCAGGCCGGTAGGGGCTTCTGTCTTGCCCGACGGCCAAAGAATTTCGAGTTTGTCGATTCGGTCCTTGCTGCCGAGGTCGACGTGAATGCGAAAATCGCTTGGAGAGAGGTAACTCCCGCCGCCGCGCACTTCGCTGGTCTGGACGAGGCTTCCGGCGGTCGCCTTGACCCGGGCGTTCAGGGCGAGTCGGTTGCGCACCTATGTTGGCTGGGGCGACGCATTCCTCGATTTCGAAAATGAAGGCTGGCTCGACCTTTTTCTGGTGAACG
>CAZILJ010000582.1:0-2021 GCA_964539915.1 uncultured Acidobacteriaceae bacterium
AACGTGACCGGGGCCTTCGATCATGACCTGCACGTCGTGCTCCCAGGCTTTTTTCGTGAGCTCGCCCAGAGTCTTAAGCTCGGCGAACTGGGCCTCGTCACTGGCGTCGGCAACGCAGCCGGGGCGGAGGCCGTCGCCCAGGGAAAAGCTGACGTCGTATTTCTTGAAAATCTTGACGATGTCGTCGAAGCGCTCGTAGAGGAAATTCTGCTTGTGGTTGTGGGCCATCCACTGAGCGAGGATGGCGCCGCCACGGCTGACGATGCCGGTGATGCGTTTCGAGATCAGCGGCAGGTATTGAATCAGCACGCCGGCGTGGATGGTCATGTAGTCGACGCCTTGCGCGGCTTGCTCCTCGATGACTTCGAGCATGACTTCGGCGTTGAGGTCTTCGACGCGCTTGACGCGGGCGATGGCTTCGTAGATCGGGACGGTGCCGATGGGAACCGGGGAGTGGCGGAGGATGGCTTCGCGAATTTCGTGGATGTTGCCGCCGGTGGACAGATCCATGACCGTGTCGGCGCCATAGTGGACGGCCGTGTGGAGTTTCTTTAATTCCTCGTTTACTTCCGACGTGACGGCAGAGTTGCCGATGTTGGCGTTGATCTTGCAGAGCGAGGCCACGCCGATCGCCATGGGCTCAAGTTCGGGATGCTGGATGTTAGCGGGAATGATCATGCGGCCGCGGGCCACTTCGTCGCCTACGAGCTCGGGCGTGAGCTTTTCTTTATGCGCGATGAAGGACATTTCCTCGGTGATGACGCCCTGGCGTGCGTAATGCATCTGCGAGAAGTTGCCGCTTTTGTTCTCCTGCTTGCGACGGGCGAGCCACTCCGCGCGTGGTTGAGGGATGGTGTAACCGTTGCTGCCATTGCCATTCGAGGAAGTCATGAGAACCCCAGGTTGGTAGAAATTCGGTAAGTTCCGATTATAACCGCGACCGACGGGGCCGGGTTCTGTGGCGCAGACGAACAAACCTTTTACCACAGGGCACAGAGGTTCAGGGGGAACCCCCTTTTATCGATAACTCCGGGACAGGGACGGCGGCTTGCGTCTGCGAACCAGCCATTCCGCGATCAGCAAATTCGGCACCCAGCCTAGCCAGGAGACTGTGATGTAGGAACGCGGGAAGGGCCAATCGAGGGCGAACCGCATGCACGGCAACTGGTTGCGCGGGATTACTGCCGCCAGCGTCAAGGCGAAGTTTCGGATCATCCACCGACGGTGAGCTTCGATGTTTCCGCGGCGCACGGTGCGGTACGCTTCGAGAGCGGTGAGAAACCACAGCACGGCCAGAATCCCGAAGCCCAAACTTGTGGCCAGACCTTGTTCCGATACCAGGCCATGGCGAAGCCGGCGACTGAGCCGAGCGCGACTTCCAATCAATGGAAGCGACCGAGCCAGCGGCGCAGGTTCAGCGCCCGTGCTCACAATTTTTGGGAAACTGCCAAGGGCCCTCCGGAAGCGCGCCCATGCCTCCGGCAATATGCAAGCGAAGAGGAAGAAGGTAGCCGGAGAAATGCTCGTCGCTCGGCGTAGCCAGGAAAATGCGGGTCGCGTAGACCACGATAGCGAGCGAGGACAGCAACATGAACCACCAAAGGAAGGTGGAGATCCGCGACCCGCGCCGAGCAAGCGCGGTTGGCGGAACTCGTGAATTGCGCGAGTTCCAGACCATGGAGCATGCCCTTAGGCACTGGCCGCTTGCTCGAGATACGGATGAACCTGATGAACCTAAGGATGAAGTTCCGAACTCGGATGATAAAGCAAATATCCTGCGGGTCGGCTGTTTGCTCATCTGGAATGGCGGGCTTAGAATCTCAGCCGTTGTTGTGCAAGCTTTCCCAAAGGAGAGATTTCTCATGCGTAAGTTCCGTCTGCTGCTGGCCATTATGCTGGGTATGACCGCTGGCGCTTTTTCGCAGTCTGATTCTTCCTCTGCATCTTCGAGCCAGCCTGGCCCGGGATTCAGCATCGGTAACATAGATAAGACGATCGATCCGTGCGTGGATTTTTATGAA
>CAZILJ010000583.1:0-5463 GCA_964539915.1 uncultured Acidobacteriaceae bacterium
TCGGCATCGGCGCCAGCACAGCGATTTTTTCGATTTTCAATGCCACGCTGCTGCGGCCACTCCCTTACAAAGACTCTGACCGGCTGGTGATTCTGTGGTCCACGATTCCCCGGTTGGGATACTCCGGGCCGGGATCACTCACCGATCCAGATTATGTCCAGTGGGAAGAACAGAATCGAGTTTTTGAGCAAATCGCAGCCTATCGGGGGCAGACCTCGAACCTGACCGGCGGTGGCGTTCCCGAACGATTGGCGGGTTCCACGGTTACCGCCAGCCTGTTTCCGTTGCTGGGCGCGGTGCCTGAACTCGGGCGGGAATTTTCGGCTGACGAACAACTGCCCGGTCACGAGAACGTAGTACTCCTCAGTCACCGGTTGTGGGCGCGGAAATTTGCTTCCGACCCAGGCCTCGTGGGCCGGCCGATCACGCTGGACGAAAAAAGCTTCATCGTGCTGGGCGTGATGCCCGCAGGTTTCCAGTTTCCCGATGAGGTCGACTTCTGGACTCCATTAGTCCCTTCCAGCGACCGTTCCAATGCGATGGATCAAATCATCGCTCGCCTGAAGCCTGAAGTCAAAATCGAGCGCGCTGAGCAGGACATCACGCTCATCGCGCGTCACTTAAGTCCGGATTCCTCAATACAGCCGAGCTTGGCTTTTCTGGAAGACAAAGCGGTTGCGAATGTTCGGCCCGCTCTCATCGTCCTGCTGGCAGCCGTCGGACTGGTTCTGCTGATCGCCTGCGCCAATGTGGCGAATCTTCTTCTGACCAAGGCGGCGGCGCGGCAACGCGAGATCGTGATGCGCAGGGTTCTTGGCGCCAGCCGAATGCGGATCGTCCGCCAAATGCTCACTGAGAGCGTGCTCTTGGCGACTATCGGCGGCGCCGTAGGATGGGGGCTGGCGGTGGTGACCAGGAATCTGCTGGTCCAACTGATGCCGCAAAGCATGGGTCAGCCCGGCATCGCCAACCGAATCGTCACGGCTGAGATGGATTCATGGGTGCTCGGCTTTTCCGTCTTCGCTTCGATTGCTACTGGAATTCTCTTTGGGCTGGCGCCAGCATGGCACAGCTCAAGAGCCGGTACCCATCCTCCCCTGCAGGGATCGGGAACCACCTATACAAGCGGCACCCGATCGCAGCGCTTGCGTAGCGCACTGATCGTAGGCGAATTCGCTGTCACCCTCATGCTGCTGGTTGGCGCCGGTCTGCTGCTGAAGAGTTTTGTGCGGTTGCTGAATGTGGACCCGGGTATCGCGGCGAAAAATGTCGCCATCCTGAATCTCGAACTGCCTGAGACCAGATATTCCACGGACGTCCAAAGAGTGGCTTTTCATGACGCCGTCCTGGACCGGATCAGCGCAATTCCGGGAGTGCACACCGCGGGTACAGTGGGATACGGCCTGCCATTTGGCGGTGGGGGCATCCAGGGGGATTTCACAATACACGGACAGCCGGAACCACCTCCAGGAATCACCGCGAGCAAGCTGGTCGTCAGCCCGAATTATTTTCGAGCTCTGGGTATCGCATTAAGAGACGGTCGGGAGTTCAACGAACGCGACACCGGCGGTTCGGAACCTGTCGTGATTGTGAGCCAGAGTTTCGCGCGGCGTTTCTGGCCTGGACAACCGGCACTCGGGCAGAAGATCAATCCCGGATTCCGCGGAACCGGTTGGTGTTCTGTCGTGGGTGTTGTTGGAGATGTGAAGCAGGAGAGTTTGGCGAGCGATGCGCCACTCACGATTTACATGCCCTACTCACAGGGCCCGTCGTTCTTGCTGACCTTCATGGCGATTGCCGTCCGCACGGATGCCGATCCAAGCTCGATGATCAATGCGGTACGCGATCAAGTGCAATCGGTTGATCCGGAGATTCCGGTGTTTGGTGCATCCTCGATGGAGAAACTGATCTCGAAATCTGTTTCTGAACCGCGCTTCAATTCCGTCTTGCTGGCTTCGTTTGCCGGGCTGGCTCTGATCCTAGCAGCCGTGGGTATCTACGGCGTGATCGCCTACTCCGTGACTCAACGGACACACGAAATCGGAATTCGCATGGCGCTTGGAGCGGGGCCGCACAGCATGACCACACTGATCGTTGGAGAGGGCGCCGTGCTGGCGCTCAGGGGCATTGCGATTGGCATAGTCGCGTCACTTGTTCTCACACGACTGATCGCAAGTTTTCTTTTTGGGGTAACCGCTACCGACCCCGCAACCTTCTGCGGCGTGTCGCTGCTCTTGACCCTGGTTGCCCTGGCAGGCTGTTACGTTCCGGCGCGCCGCGCGGCCAGGGTCGATCCCATCGTGGCGCTGCGGTACGAATAAATCTCGGCGATCTCGCCTTCTGCAAGCCGCCCTTACTGGACCGTCGGTTCCACATCCTCCGGCGCGCCATGCCGCCGCAACAGTTGCGGCAGATTCTGCGAGAACGCCGACCGCGGCAGCACCATGTCACAACCCACTTCGTGCGCCTTCTGCTTCAGATCTCCCTGCACGTGCGAGAGGAATCCAATAATCGACGTCCCCTTCTTCAGCTTGTTCTTCAGCTTCGGAATCAGGGTCAACGGCTTCACGCTGGCATTGTTCAGATCGAAAATAATCAGCGACGGTTTTTCTTCCCCGTTCGCATGCATCTTCTCCATCAGATCTTTGTCGTTCTTCACGAACTCAACCTTCACGTTGAGCTTGCGCGCCGTCTCCTGAATCTTCGCCATAAAGAACAGATCTTCAATAAAGGCAAAAATGCGGGAGTTCGCGTCTCCATTCATCGGCAACGGTTCCGGCTCGGGCTGCGCATACTGCGTCGCGAACCCCGGCCTCTGCCGCCCGCCTTTGTGCCCGTTGTTATTGTTGCCACCGGCCAGTGCCGCCCGATAGCTGTGATCCATCGGCGCGGTATAAATGCCGTCTTTGTTTTCCCGGCTCAAGCCCGGTCCGGGCTTCTGCCCGCGCTGATTATGTGGACGGCGCCCGCGCCGCCTTCTTCTTCCACCGCCGCCGCCGGAGGGTCTTCCTGCTCCACCGCCTTGCCCACCACCGGAGGGTCTTCCTGGTCCTGCGTTCATAGTCCTCTCAAACTGTTTCGCTTTTGTTGCAGAATTTTACAGATGTCACAATCCCCACCCGTCGCAATGCCCCGCCTTCTTGGACGTAGCTCCGCTAATCCCACACAATCGAATCTACGCAGTTGCGGGTTGCGACTGGACTCACTGTGGAACGAACCCCGACTCCTGAAACGAACTGCTATTCGCAAATGAAAACTTTACTGTCTTTTTCTTAGTATCGATTTTACGTTTATCGGATCCGTAAGGCGCCGCCTCGGATCGGCTGGCGCGGAAGGCCCACGCGGGAACGAGGCCTCTATGAGAACAACTTCATGGTACTCGTCCTTGCCCAACCGCGCAAGGCCCCTCCCGTCCATCTTTTGCACAGGAGGCCATGACCGACCAACTCCGTACGCAGCCGTACACAGATGCACCCGCAACCCTGCCCCTTCGCGCTCCGTTCGAAACTGCTCGAGCCCACTGCTGCGCCTGCCAGTAGTCTTCGGCGACACCTTCCGCATTCCGATGCAAGCTTGCGCTCAACTCCGCGGCCGCCTCCCACTCCCCGCTCTCGTGCCCCAGCATGAGCTGAAATACCGGACGCAGCTCGCTCGTCTGCTCCAATTAGCGTCGCCTGCGTCGCACGATCCAGAGAAATCTTCTCACAGCGCCTTCGCCATCATGTCATGGATCAGCGACAACCGCCCCCAGTAAGAACAAATCCGATTCCCGGTGCCGCCTTCGCGGAGCCAGCTACTCGCCAAACCGTCCGCGCACCAGCGCCGACAACACCAGGTTGCTGTTTTTTCCTGCCCCGCACCCACCGCCGCACGTCCCGCTCTCCACCCCGAAGATTGTCGAATTCAGATGGCGCAGCAGGCGGTAGCACACCGACGCCTCGGCCTTCACCAGCTTCTCCAGTTCGCTCAACCCAGTTCCGGACGCGACGCCTCCTGCAGCATCCCCAGATAATTCATCCGGTTGGTCGGCATGTCATGCGTGCTCATTGTCTCCGGATGCCAAAATATCCCTGAAATGTACCAACCCTGATCCCGCGCCGTCACAAATTCTGCCCGCGTTTCGATTTTCTCCGCCAGCAACCGTTAGATGCATCTCCACCTTAATGCTGTCCGCAATAATGATGTCGGCAATCTCCGCCAGCGCCACGCGCCGGTCGTGCGCCACATAATCGTCCAGCGCGATCGTGTATCCCGCTTCTTTCAGACTCCGGCGCGCCGCCCGTCGCACAACACATCCCGTCCCATCCACCGCGACCGGTCCAGCGTTGCCCGCGACGCTTCATCGCCATCTCCGTTGAACGCATTCTCCAGTCCGTCCCGAAACAGCAGTTCGTAGCCAAACACTCTTTCTTCCCGGTCCACGATCGGTTGCCGCGCCACATAGCGCAACGGCTTCACGTCCTTGACCCGCGCCTGGCGCCGTGCCGCATCCTGAAGAAATATTGCCCAGGTTATTCTCTATCGGCAGCAACTCGAAAAGCCTAAACTCATCGGGCCTTTCCTCTGTGCCTCTCCGTGGTTAAGATTTTCTGAGCGGATCAACAAATCATTCCGACGTTCGAACCGGCCCATATAGAATAATCCCCGCCATGCCCGATTCACCCCACTCCGTTTCCAATCTCACCACGGCCGGTATCGGCATGCGCCGCCAGTTCGAGATCTACCAACTCGGTTTGTCAGGAAAACACCTCTCTACTCCGATCCCTCTCTCTCACCTCGAAAAGAAAGCCGCCGAGGTTCTCTCACCTCAGGCTTTCGATTACGTTGCCGGCAGCGCCTCCGGCGAACGCACCTCCCGCGCCAACCTCGCCGCTTTCGATCGTTGGCGAATCGTCCCACGCATGTTGCGCGACGTTTCGCAGTGCGACCTCACCGTCGAACTTCTCGGACACACGCTCCCCGCCCCCGTTTTGCTCGGCCCTATCGGCGTGCAAAACATTATTCATCCTGAAGGAGAACTCGCCGTCGCCCGCGCCTCCGCATCGCTCCGCCTTCCGTTCGTCCTCAGCACGGTCTCTTCTTTCCCCATCGAGCAAGTCGCGCAAGCTACAGCGGCCGGACCGCGCTGGTTCCAACTCTATTGGGGGAGAGATCACGAACTCACTTCCAGCTTTTTGCAGCGCACGGAACGATCAGGCTACACCGCGGTCGTCGTCACTCTCGACACCTCCATGCTCGGATGGCGCGAACGCGATCTCCAGCATCCCTATCTTCCTTTCCTCCTCGGTCAGGGACTTGCGAACTACTTCACCGACCCAGTCTTCTGCTCCCGTCTGCCGCAGCCCCCGCTCGCCGATCCCGCCTCCGCCATCCGCCTATGGGCAAGCCTGTTCTCCAACACCGCTCTCACTTGGAGCGATCTCGCCTGGCTTCGCGAGCAGACTCGATTGCCCATTCTGCTGA
>CAZILJ010000584.1:0-1774 GCA_964539915.1 uncultured Acidobacteriaceae bacterium
CTGGATCGACTTGATCTGCGGTGCCACGCGTTGCATTTTCAGCATCGACTTCATCTGCGTGACGCGCAGCGGCAACAGCAGCAGGCTGATGATGAGCGTTTGCAGCACGATCGCCCATCCCCAGTTTGGCACTACGTGCCGGAACGTCCACTTAAGCCACTGGAAGAGCGGCTTCGCGATAATGCCCCACCAGCCAAAATCAACCAGCCCATTCAGATCGCTGTCGGCTCCAGCGACTCCGGGCACCGGAACCTTCTCCAGGACTTCCAATTCCTTGGGACCAACAAAGACGCGCTCCGAGGTTGGACCGCGCAAGTTGCCGACCGCCGCGCCCACTACGTCCACGCTGACTGACTCTTTCGAATCGGGCTTCTGCGGATCGCGAGGCACCGACAACGGATTGCGCAGCGTCACCATCGACGTTGTGGAGGGATCGTCCGGTATGAAGACAGCCGCGAAATACAAGTCCGTAGGTCCGGCCCAGTGGAATGGTCCAGGGTTGGTACCACCGCCGCTGATCTTTTTCGCCGGTACACGTTCGATGTTCTTGTTGAACTGGTAGTCGATCGCTCCTGCGGCCCAGAACGCAGGTGTAACCTGATCGCCGAATCCTGACGGCCACGCCGGCAGCGCGGGCACCGTACTACCCTTGTACATCACATTGGTTTCGACTTTGACGACGTAGGTATGATCGAAACTGAAAGTCTTGTGGACCGTCAGATCCTGATCGGCGTATTCGAAGGTGACCGAGCTTGGAGAAGTCTGCTTGCCCTCGCGCGAAGGAACGTACAGCGCGGAATTGAGTTGCTTGCGCAGTCCCTCATCGTAAGTCCACAGAGAGAGCGGGTAGCCCCATTGCGCGGCCGCGTCGGCATGGACCAGATCAAGCGGGCCGTTCTGCGCGTCGTTGTCGAATTTTTTCAGAATCCACGATTTCACCTGGGCGCCGCGATTGCTGAATGTGATCCGATAGAGATCGCTCTCAATTACGGTCTCGGTTTCGTTCGCCGCCTGTTTGCTGACTCCGCTGGCAGGAGTTCCGGATGTGGCAAGGCTCGGCGCAGTCGTCGTGGCCGCCGTCGTCGGACGTTGTGCCTGCACGGGCTGGTTCTGCTGCGGGGGCGGCGTAACCGGTTGGGGAAGATATTTCTTGAAGAACGGCTGGAACGCCAGCATCACGATAAACGTCAGCAGGAAAACCAGCATCAGCCGCTTCTCGTTGCCGGGTTCATGTTGTGGATTTTGAATGTCTGGCAAAGTTACCGTTTCCTCAAATCGTGCCGCCTACAGGCGAAGTTGGTCGTGGTCCCGAACTCGGTGGTAGGCGATTGCTGTCGTCGCGAGTTTTGGTTTCGTACGTCATTCCGGAACCGCTGTGCCGCTTCAGGACCGGGTCATAACCCCCAGGGGAAAAAGGGTGACAACGCAGAAGGCGCAGCACGGCCATCAGCCCTCCGCGTACCGCACCATAGCGTTCGACGGCCTCCATCGCGTATTCGGAGCAGGTCGGAACATAGCGGCAGGCCGGCGGAAAGATCGGCGAGACAGCCCACTTATAAGCTCGCAGCAGGTCCAGCATGACGACTTTAGCGAACTGGTTCATATTCGACATCAAGCTCTCGGCTGCTTGCTTCCGGAGCCTCGTTTTAAATCCGCCGGTGACGTTTTATCCGAGAGCTTCTGCTCTATGACTACGAAAGCGCGGCTGACTTCGCTGACCACCGTGCTGAAATCGACCGTCAGCAACGCTTTCTTCGGATTGATGACCACGTCC
>CAZILJ010000585.1:0-1597 GCA_964539915.1 uncultured Acidobacteriaceae bacterium
CGATTCTGGCAGAGGAAAGAAGACTCCGTGCAGCCGCTGCACAGATTCTTCGACCTTCGATTCTTCCACCAGGAACGAGATGGTCCGGTCAGAGGCGCCCTGGCAGATAACGCGAACGTCGAGGTCCGCCACGGCTGCGAAGGCCCGGCTGGCCACCTCCGGCTGTCGTCGGATGTTCTCTCCCACCAGGCACACGAGTGCCTTGTGATTTTCACAACGCACCTCGGCTAGTACCCGCAGATCAGCGGCAATTCCTGGTAGTGCAGCCGTCGATCCGACAAGAAACGACATGCGGCCCAAGGAAGTCTCCATGATATCTACCGGGCAAGAATGCCGGTCGAAAACCGCATAGGCTGCGCGCAACAACTCTGAATCGAGCGCTTGCGCGGGTTCAATTTCAACCGCTACGACGTCTCTTTTAGCGGTGATGGCGCTCACCAGCTTGCCGCTTCTTGCCCGGGTAGTGATTTCCGTGCCGGCGCCCTCGGGACGTCTCGAATTCAAAACATAAACCGGGATGTTTTCGCGCATCGCCGGACCGAGGGTCGCAGGATGCAAGACTTTTGCACCAAACTGCGCTAACTCGGCTGCCTCATCGAAGCTCATCTTGCGGATTACGCGAGCCTCAGAACAAAGCTTAGGGTCGGTCGTCATGACACCGTCCACATCGGTCCAGATCTCAATGCGGGCAGCACCGAGCGCGGCGCCTACAATCGCGGCGCTGAAGTCGGAGCCACCGCGACCGAGCGTAGTCGGGACTCCGTCCGCAGTCGATGCAATGAAACCTCCTAGCACGGGCACCAAGCCGGACTCCAACAACGGTCTTAGAAATTGCTGCAAACGCTCCTCGGTCACGTCCCAGACCGGGCGCGCCTGGCCATGGTGGGCGTCGGTCACGATGCAGCTCCGTGCGTCTACATGCGCCGCCTTGATCCCAGCTTCCGAAAGAGCTTCCTTTACTAGCCTGCTGGAGAAGCATTCCCCGAAGCCCAGCAAACCATCCTGCGACTTGGAATCCAGGTGGCGTGAGGCTTCTAGAGTGTGCAGCAGCGCTTCCAGAGCCTGGAACTCGGAGCGCAGTTCGCGGTCAAGGGCGCCATTAGCCGAGCCCTCCACCAGCGAGTCTGCCAGTTGCTCGTGGCGAACATAGACCTTGCGGACGCCCGCGAGGGCTTCCCCCAGGTGTCCCCCGGCAGCCGCATTTCCTGCTTCCAGCAACTGGTCAGTGACTCCTCGAAGTGCACTCACGACGACTACCGGTTGCACGCCGGCTCGGCTGCGCACAATACCGATGAGGCGCCGAACTGCCGCAGCGTTTTCGACCGAAGTGCCGCCAAACTTCATCACGACTACATCGTCGCCAGTCTCAAATCTGCTTTGTCGCCCACTCATACGGTTCAGCTCCGTTTCTCTTTTTCTTTTTCTCTTTCTCTTTCTCTTTCTCTTTCTTGGCACAAAACAAAAACCCACCGCCAGATGTCGCTTCTGGCGGTGGGTTCTGGTGATTTGACTTAGTAGCTCGTGCACCATCCGGTGCCATCGGCCAGAACACACCTAATAATTCGTGTCGACATGCCTGTGCCTGTCGATGTAATTC
>CAZILJ010000586.1:0-3592 GCA_964539915.1 uncultured Acidobacteriaceae bacterium
AAACCTGGAAATCCTCGCGCGCGCCCAGGTCCAGCATGAGGTGCGGATGAATCTGGTAGGTGTCATGGAAGAAGAAGCCAAGGTATGGCACGTTGAAAGAAAACTTGGGCTGTCCGCTGCTTTGGAAAAAATTGTCGTAAATGCCCAAAGCGAAGTTCGACAGGTTGGAAAAGCTGTATGTGCCGCGGAACGTCCCATTCTGCGCCTGCGCATCGGGATCGAAACCACCGAACGCCAAGTCGGTGAGGTGCGTGCGTGTGAATTCAACGCCGAATTTGAACGTGTGCTTCCCGCGCAGGTAACTGATGTGATCGGAGAACTGCCACAAAGCCTCATTCGTACGTCCGCCCGCAAAACCGGCATTACCGAGTTGGAGATGCGTGCCGCCTCCGTTGTCGCCGCCGGAGGGCATAAGCAGAACCGTGGGCAGAACGGGATTCACCACACCGGTCGGCGTGGAATACTGATCGTCCCGAGAGAAGCTGGCATGCACCTCATTTAGAAGATTGCTGCCATAAGCATGGCTCCATCCGGCACTGACGTGATAGTCGCGCACGAAAGCGTTGGCTAAAGTACTTTTGCCAAAAAGAGCCGTCTGGGTACCGAGTATGAATCCGTGGGGAGAATCGAAGCGGTTCCAATTCAGGCTGAGGTAAAAACGGTCGTCTTTCGAGTCGCGGTAGTCAATTTTGGAAAATAATGACCAATCATTGCGGAAGCGAGGCTGTACTCCGAGATTTGACTCAATTGCATTCAGCGCGTTCGCGACATCCTGCCGATAAACGGGATTGCTCGGATCCGGCGTTGCCAGATTGCTCGGAACCGGGAAAGTCGAATCTGGCGCAGGAAGGAGTACGCCGTCCGGGACGCCGAAGTCGGCCGATTGATCCAGGGTCGTGAAGCTTGTATTGATGGCGGTGATGGGATTCTTCTCCCGCTGCTGCTCGTAGTCCACGAAATACCAGGCACGGTGCCGCAGGATTGGGCCGCCAACACTGCCGCCGAACTGCTGCAAGATATCCACCGGTCGAGAAAATCCGTTCGCTTTGTCGATGGCATCGTTGGCACCCGTTCCGGAATTGCGGTTGTAGTAGAAGGCGTTGCCATGATTTGAATCACTTCCCGAACGTGTGACCACATTTACGAAACCGGCTGCCGCTCCACCGTATTCGGCGTGATAAGGAGAGACGGCGACCTGAAACTCCTCGATGGCATTTTCGCCAAAGATATACGGTACTTTCTCGCCTCCGCGGGCGTTGCCGAAGTAATTGCTATTAGCACTTGCTCCGTCTACCGAAAACGAGTTGGAGCCGTTGGCATTAGCATAGCCGGTGTCTTGACCGCCTTGTTCGCCAGCGAAGCTGACCAGTCCGTTTTGGCCGTCCGGGTTGGCGTTTGGGACCAGTAACGCAAAGTCAAGGAAACGGCGGCCGTTCAGAGGCAGGCCATCCAGAAGTTCGCGTCCAACAATGGAACTCTGATTCGAGTCTTCGGTCCGCAGCAGGGGAGATTCACCGCTGACCGTGATGGACTCGGTCCCTGCGCCGGGTTGCAGCTGGATGTTCAACGAAGTTGTCTGGCCTACCTGGACGAGAACCGCCTCGATAACCTCCTTGTGGAAACCGGGAGCCGTAACTTCGATTGAATAGAATCCAACCGACTCCGATGGGAAAAGAAAAATACCCACGGGGTTCGAACTGCGCGTCAGACCCTGCCCGTTCGAACTAGAGGCCAGCGTGACCGAGGCCCCGGCAACGACCGCGCCAATGTTATCGGTAATCACCCCACGCACGGCTCCGTTCATGACGACCGTCTGCCCAGTCGCGAGCTGGCAAATGACAGCGAAGGACACTAGGAAGAACAGCTGATATGCACGTTCCATGTCTAACACTTTTAGACGAATTTCAAAATGACGAGACCGTACGCTTGACTTTATACGCGTGCTTTATGAATCCCTCGTGAATAGCGGGAAACTCCATCGGTGCTGCCCGGCATTACGCGGGAATCCCTCGTGCGCATCTTAAGTAACCGGCCATCCCATGACAGGCCGCCGCTCATCCTTACAAATCGCATTCGGGTATCGTCGCGCCGTCAATGAAGTCGTCGACTGGTATTGTTAGGAGCCGCGCTTGCCGTTCAACGGTAGAGTGGTCTCGCGCTACTGATCTCATCTCGAATCCTGTCAGCTCGTACCGGGCACAATAAATGTGCGCGTTGGCAGGGTCTGCCGACTCGCGTACGAAGCCGCCGATTGCGGTTTCGAGGATTCAGCAGCCTCGCATGCGGACAAAGAAGGCATGAGGCGGTTGCTTTAACATGAAATCATCTTCAGCAGCGCGAGGAACATTGGGCGGTTGTGGATCTGGTCGGGAAGGGAGGCAACATTCGGAACCGTTGCTGCCGAGGCAAAGACCAGACCCAAGCCCGTTCGATCGCGTGCAGAAAGCCCTGTCGCGAAATTCTCCTGGTTGACAGATCATGGTAATGTGACAATTGCGCTGGCGATTCCGATCGCCACGGTAGAGCTCCCGCGCCAGGTTCGCGCCATGCCCCGGTCTCCAATCCCAGCCGCGCCACGACAGGTGGCGTCTCTGCTTGCGTTGGCCACTCAGTTGCTCCAGGCCGGGCAACCAGCCGATGCCATCGCGCCGCTGCGCGAGGCAGCGCTGATGGAGCCGTTCAATGCCACCATCCAACACGATCTCGGCCTCGCCTGCCTCGAAGTCGACCGCTTACCGGATGCCATCGCGGCATTGCAGCGGGCCGTCGCCAGCAACCCGCGCTACACCGATGCATATTTCCGCCTGGGAATCGCCTTGGAGAAGCTGGGCAACATCCGAGCGGCAATCGTAGCGTACGACCGCGCCACCGAACTGCTCCCATCCCTGACCGAGGCGTGGTTCCGCGCCGGCGCCCTGGTCTACACACTGGGCCATCTCGAGGAGGCGATCGGCTGTTTCCGCCGCGCGGCGGCGACCGGAGGTAAGACTAGCTTCGGCCGCCTTGGCAAGGCGCGGGCGCTGCTGACCGAGGATCGCAATCAGGAAGCCGAACAGGTGCTGCGACACACGCTGGCGCGCGATCCGGGCAACGCCATTGCGCATGATCTGCTGGGCAATCTGCTCTCTGAGTACGGCCGCTTTGACGAAGCCCGTGAATGCTTCGAGCGCGCGATCGCGCTCGCGCCGCTGCTGGCGGGAAGCTACTACGATCTGGTCCGCTGTCGCCGGGTCACCAGCGATGACGACGCTCTGCTGCAACGGATGGAAGCCGCCCTGGCCACGCCGGGGCTGGAAGCGGCGCAACGCCTGCGGCTTCACCTCGCCATCGGCAAGGCAGCGGACGATCTTGGCGACTGCGCCTTGGCCATGCGGCATTTCGACGTCGCTGACGCCGTGCGCCGGGGCTTAGGGTTGTTCGACTCGGCCGCGTTCTCCATCGAGATCGACCGCCTGATTGCCCGCTGCACACCCGAATTGATTGGGCGGGCGCTCGAACTCGGCAGCTGCGATGCCACGCCGGTGCTGATCATCGGCATGCCGCGGTCCGGCACAACTCTCGTCGAGCAGATCGTCTCCATGCATCCCGAGGT
>CAZILJ010000587.1:0-2708 GCA_964539915.1 uncultured Acidobacteriaceae bacterium
ACAAACTCCTTCGCCCCTTCGATCGGAAGCGCCAGGTGTTCCACAGCCTCGAATTCCTGATGCTTGAGGCGAAGCATCTCGGTGACATCCACTGTGAGTTCAGAGATCGAAGGCACAACTTCACTCATCATCGTCTCGTCGGGCCTGCCCTTGTACTGCTCGTAGACGGCCTCAGGCAGGGTGATACCGAAACGGGCAAAGGCACGCTCCTTCGCGAGTTTATGGGCGGGCTCAGAGTCAATGAGGACTCCATCCATGTCGAAAATTACGGCAGTTATGGGCATGCAGTTTGAGTTGTAGATGCTGCTTTTGGAAAACAGATGCGGCCTTTGAAGCGCCGCTTGGACCTCACCCTCGATCTCCCTGTTCGCCGAACTTTAGGCGCTGTCCGGCCGCCGACCGGAAGGCATTACCTCGGTCATCTTGGGGAAGGTGACGATTCGAGCGATTATCGTAGAGAACGTCATTCCAGGGATCTCCCAGGGGAATCGACTGCATGAACATTGATGATCTGCTTCGGATTGCAACGGAACGGCGAGCATCAGATTTGCATTTGAAGGTAGGGAACTATCCTCACCTGCGCATTGACGGTGAACTTGTACCGTTGACCGAGCAGCCCCGCATCAGCGCCGAAGACATGCTGAACATGGCGTTCAGTATGATGTCGGCGCGGCAAAAGCAAAAATTCAAAGAGACCACGGAAATCGATATGGCATACGGCGTGGCCGGCCTCGGCCGCTTCCGTGTGAACATTTTCCAGCAGCGCGGAAACGTGGGGCTGGTACTGCGCGTCATTCCAACCAAGATCCGGGCGCTCGACGAACTGTTTCTGCCCAAGGTGGTCGAGCAGATCTGCGACATGCCTCGCGGGCTCGTTCTGGTGACAGGGGTTACCGGTTCCGGTAAGTCAACGACCCTGGCGGCGATGGTCGATCGCGTGAACTCTTCGCGCGCAGAACACATCATCACGATTGAAGATCCGATCGAATTTCTGCACCGCGATAAGAAAGGGTACGTTAACCAGCGCGAAATTGGCGTAGATACGCCGGGATTTGGTGCGGCGTTGCGCGCTTCCCTCCGTCAGGATCCGGACGTGATTCTGGTCGGCGAAATGCGAGACCTGGAAACGATTTCGACCGCGCTGCACGCGGCCGAAACGGGTCACATGGTGTTCTCGACGCTACACACGCTGGATGCGGTCGAAACCATTAACCGCGTCATTTCCATTTTTCCTCCTCCCGAGCAGAAGCAGATTCGCATGCAACTCGCGGCCGTGCTGCGAGCCATTGTGAGCCAGCGACTGGTGCGGCGTTGCGATTCCGAGGGCCGTGTGCCCGCGGTCGAAATCATGATCAACACCGCCTACATTCGTGAGTGCGTGCTGGTGCCGGAAAAGACGCGAGCCATTCGCGATGCCATCGCGGCGGGCACGTCGCAGTACGGTATGCAAACATTTGACCAGTCGCTGTGGGATTTGTTCCAGGCCGGACTGGTGAACTACGAAACCGCGCTGGAAAATGCCTCCAACGCCGACGACTTCAAGCTGCGCATGGCCGGTATCGCTTCAAGTTCGGATATTTCTCGGCAGTCAATGCAATCGACGGGGTTTGGCGGGAAGTAGATTCGGCTTCCGGATTTTAGGATTTCAGATTCGTTTTGTATCGGCTCACCGCCTTGGATGGGCGCGAGCCATCGCGCCCCTTTTTGTTTCCCGCGATACCTATACTGAATCGAGCAGCTGGGACTGAATTGCGCTATCGTTACCCTGTATGGGGTTCCAGCGTCCCAAAAGAAAAAGCTACTCCGAAGATGAATTGTACGAATATGCCGTTGGCGCCTTGGCGCGGCGCATGCGGACGGTCGCCGAGTTGAAACGGCTGATGCGGGCGCGCATTGCCGAAGCCGAATCGGAATATGGGCAGACCCTGGTCGAACTGGTGGTCCGGCGGCTTAAGGATCAGGGATATCTGAACGACGCGCAATATGCGGCATCGTACTCTTCCCTGCGGCGCGACAACCAAAAGCTTGGGCGGATGCGGGTGGTCACGGAATTGAAGACGCGGGGCGTTCACGGGTCCGTGATTGAGAAGGCCGTGGAAGCCGCGTACGAAGGCGTGAGCGACGAGAAGCAGGCTCGGGACTTTCTCCGCAAAAAGCGGCTGGAAAAACCGAAAGATCAAAAGCAGACGGCGCGCATCTTCCGGCAGCTCGCGCGGGCCGGATTCGGAATGAAGACCATCTTCACGATCCTGAAAAAGTGGGATGTGGACGACGAGACTCTCAGCGCCCTGGAAGGCGAAGGCGCTTAGCTCGGGATCGGGCACCAGCCGCGGAACACTCAACCACAGAAGACACAGAGTTACACAGAGACTACAGGTCTTCCTCTGTGTCCTCTGTGGTTTTGTTTTTCATTTAGAATTGAGTATTCATGCTCACCGGCTGGCAAATCCGCCGCAGGTTTCTGGACTTCTTTGTGCAAAGGGGACACAAAGAGGTGCATTCAGCGTCGCTCGTCCCGGCCAATGATCCCACCCTGCTGTTCACCAATGCGGGGATGAACCAGTTCAAAGACGTTTTTCTCGGTCTGGAGAAGCGGGACTACTCGCGCGCCACGACGTCGCAGAAGTGCGTGCGCGCCGGCGGCAAGCACAACGATCTGGAGAATGTTGGGTTCACCAACCGGCATCACACTTTTTTTGAGATGCTGG
>CAZILJ010000588.1:0-4515 GCA_964539915.1 uncultured Acidobacteriaceae bacterium
GCAGCGATTGAGGCGATCGAACGACTGGCCCAAGCTTCCGCAACGTCGAGCGATCCGGAGAAAGAGCAGCATCGGCAACTGATGCTCGAAGGTTTACCCATGGCCGCGGCGGCAAGCGCGAGCGGGGCGCTCGATCGTCTCATGCCTGGGGAACAACCGGCCACAGGCCGTTTCCGTCTACGCGAATCGGTGGTGATTCCCGGGCAGGAATATTTGATTAGCGGGACTTGCATCGCGAATTCGACCGAAGATCAGGATCGCTGTCGGATCGCCAAGGGCCGTAACGAGCCCACGTTTGTGATCTCCAACAAGAACGAAGTTCAGTTGCATACAGAGTTGAAGAAGCGCGCTCTGTTGATGATCTTTGGCGGAGCCGCGGTGGCCATTGCGTGCGTGGTGGGTTTGCTGATCCGTTTCAAAATGTTGTGAGAGTCTTCGGCGCATTCGAGAAAAGGGCATCCAGAAAGGGTGACGATGGGCGGCAGCATTATCACGGGTTTGGCATTCTTCCTGTTCGCAGCCGGTGTGCTGATCTACACTGTCATTCTTTATAACGGGCTGGTGCGGTTGCGCAATGAAAACGACCGCGCGTGGGCCAATATCGACGTCCTCCTCAAACAGCGCCACGACGAGATTCCAAATCTTGTCGAAACCGTCAAAGGATACATGCAGCACGAGCAGCAGACGTTGCTGGCGGTGACCGAGGCGCGCGCGTCGTCGATGAGCGCATCCAGCGTCGGACAGAAAGCGGTGGCGGACCTGCAGGTAGCGAGCGCGCTGCGCGGACTGTTTGCCGTCGCCGAGAATTATCCGCAACTCAAAGCCAACCAGAATTTCCTGCAACTGCAGAACCGCATCACGGAAATGGAAGAGCGCATCGCCGACCGACGCGAGTTCTTCAACGACGACGTCAACACCTACAACACGCGTATCGGCCAAATTCCCGAGGTCTTCGTGGCCAGCTTCATGGCGCTCAAGCCGCGCCAGATGTTCCAAGTCTCCGACGAAGACCGCAAACTGGTAGAAGTGCGCTTCCAGGGCCAAGGCGCCGCCGGAGTCTGACCTGGCGGGAAAGCGACCGCCTTATTTCCCGGCCGACGGGTCTCGATTGAGATGAAGTTCCAATTCCTCAATTTCAAGCTGCAGCAGAACCACGTGAGCCAGCAAATCTACAAAGACAAGCACTCGAAACAGGCCAGCCTTCGACTTCCCAGGTTCAGGCAAAAGCCGCGGAGAACTGCGGCTTTGATTATTTGTCGGCCGTCGACCCCGCGGGCGGGGCGCCCGCACCATATTCTCATCCGAGCAATCTTGCCGCGTCTTTCGCGTAGTAAGTGAGGATGATGCTGGCCCCGGCTCGTCGGACGCTGAGCAAGGACTCCATCATGACGCGGTCGCGTTCGATCCAGCCGTTTTGCGCGGCGGCCTCGATCATGGCGTACTCGCCGGAAACCTGATACGCGGCCAGAGGCAATTCAAACCGATCACGCGCAGCAGCGATCACATCGAGATACGGCATCGCAGGCTTGACCATGATCATGTCGGCGCCTTCTTCAATGTCGGCTTCGATTTCGCGCATGGCTTCGCGCACGTTGGCTCCATCCATCTGATACGATCGCCGGTCGCCGAATTGCGGCGCCGAGTCGGCGGCCTCGCGGAACGGGCCGTAGTAGCCCGAGGCGAACTTGGCCGCGTAGGAAAGAATCGGCGTGTTGAGGAAGCCGGCGTCATCGAGAGCGCTGCGTATCGCGGCGACCCGGCCGTCCATCATGTCTGAAGGTGCGATGATGTCGACGCCTGCATGCGCGAGTGATACCGAGGTACGCGCCAGCAGTTCGAGAGACGCGTCATTCACGATCTCGTATTCAGGTTGGCTGGCGCGAGCCACCAGGGGCCCGGTAGCTGCTTCAATCGCCTTCGCTTTTTCCGCGCTGCTCCTTACCGAAACCACGCGAACCGCATTCATCGCGTCGCTGGCGGCGGCTCCGAGGGATTGCGGGGCCGCTTTCACGATGCCGCAGTGGCCGTGCGACATGTATTCGCACAGGCAGACATCGCCCATCACAATCAGGCCAGGGACCTCGTTCTTAACCGCCCGAGCGGCCTGTTGCACAATGCCGTCGTCGGCCCACGCGCCGGTGGCGACTTCGTCCTTTTTGTCAGGAAGGCCGAACAGGATCACGGACGGCACTCCAAGGGAATGAACTTCCTGCGCCTCTTTCACCGCTTCGTCCACCGACAGATTGAACACCCCCGGCATCGACCGGACTGCCTTGCGCACACCCTCACCCGGGCACACAAACATCGGGTACACGAAGGCATCGGGGGTAAGGCGAGTCTCACACACCAGATTGCGCAGTTCTGCGGTGCGGCGGAGGCGCCGAAGACGGGTCACAGGAAATGCCATGCAGATCACCGGGAGGAAGGGTGCGATAAAAGCGCCTTCCTCTTTTGATTCTAGAACATCCAAGAGGAGGTTGGTTGGATCCGGCGCGGAACCATGAAAAGGCGATCGGACCAGCAAAAGCACCCGGAGTGTGACGAAAGTAACGAGCGAAACTCCAATGGGTCCTCGGAATCCCGGATTGAGTGTCATAGGATTAGGTCGGATGAGTCCGTTCCATCGCCACCGTTGGTTTGCTGCAGCGGCCGGGATCACTCTGGCCTTTGCGGGGGTGTCGCTGGCCGCGCACAAGAGCGCGGGTTTGACCGCGTTCGCCGACATCGCGGGCCTGGTGGTGATGCTTGGCGCCGCAGGAATCGCCCTGGCCAACGCTCGTTCCAGACCGCGCCAGGAGCGCAGTTTCTGGGTGCTGATGATGCTCGGGTTCCTGCTGTGGGGCTGTAACCAAGGGGCGTGGGCTTATCACGAACTGGTGCTGCATGGACCGATTCCCGACCCTTATTTCTTTGACATCATTCTTTTCTTTCACCTGCTGCCGATGATCGCGGCGGTGGCCTGGCGTCCGGATCTGATGAAAAAAGAAGGAAGAGTGCATCTCAGCACGGTGAATTTTCTGATGTTGCTGGGATGGTGGATCTTTCTTTACGCCTTTATCGTGTTTCCGCACCAGTACGTGGTGCTGAACATCACTTCTTACAACACTTACTATGACCGGCTATACCTGCTGGAGAACGCCTTGCTCATGGTGGTCCTCGGACTGGCGGCATGGACTAGTTTCGGCGGATGGAGGCGGCTCTATCTGCATTTTCTTGCCGTCGGAGCCCTGTACGGAGTTGGTTCCCAGTTTCTCGACCGTGCGGTAACGAATAACACCTACTACTCGGGAAGCTTGTACGATGTTCCTCTCGTTGCTGCGGTGGCCTGGATGGCGGCGGCCGCCATGTCGGCACGGGAATGGGAGTTGAAAAGCGTCGAGTTCAGTCTCGACCCGCGATGGAAGAAAGTAGTTCCGCGGCTGGCCATGCTGGCCCTCTTGTCGCTGCCGGTGCTGGGGCTGTGGACCATAGGGTTCGACAAATCGGCCGAGTCCGCCCGCGTCTTCCGGATTAGCACCGTGCTGGTTGCGATGTTGCTGTTGGGAGCGTTCGTGTTTCTGCGCCAGTATGTCCAGGACCAGGCTCTCATGGCGCTGCTGAAGGAGTCTCGCCGGGGATACGAGAACCAGAAGCGTCTGCAGAATGAGCTCGTACAGAGAGAGAAACTCGCTACCCTCGGAAACTTGGTCGCGGGCGCGGCACACGACATCAATCATCCTTTAAGCGCTGTCATGAGTTATTCCGAGCGACTTTGGGCGGAGGAACGGCTCACCGACGAACAAAACGCGCTGGTGCGCAAAATCGTAAGCCAGGCGGGGCGTACCCGTGATTTGGTTGCAGATCTGCTGAGTTTCGCCCAGCAGTCGCCGGCGGAGAAAGCTCCGGTTGACGTCAGCATCCTGCTGCATCGGGCCATACAGATGCTGGAGTCGCGGCGTCGTCTGTCCCAGAAGATTTCTGTGGAGCTGTTCATCGACGCGGCGTTTCCTCCTGTGCAAGGCAATGCCAACCAGTTATTTCAGGCGTTTGTCGAGATCATCGAGAACGCGATGGACGCTTTGGCAGAAGCGGGCGGAGGCTCGTTGAAGATTACAGCACAACGTCACGGCAGCGAGGCTGTGCTGCAGTTTTCGGATACGGGCCCGGGGATTCGCGAACCTCAAAGGGTCTTCGATCCGTTCTACACGACCAAGCCCGTCGGAAAAGGTACGGGCCTGGGCCTGAGCGCAGTGTATGGCGTGATCCAGGATCATCACGGCCAGATTACCTGCCAGAACAAACCTGAGGGTGGGGCGCTGTTCATAGTCCGGCTTCCGGCAGAGGCCGAACTAGTGGCGAAAGTGGCCGGAGCCTCTTGAGACTGATCGCGAGACTCGACCGCCTGTTTTCACAATAGGACGACTGAGGAACAAGATCACTGGGCAGCTCCGGTCGCGAAGGATTCGCCAATCTGTTGGCAGGTTCGATGATCCTGTTTTTGCACCCTCCTGACTCTGAAAACGGGCTTGATTCCAA
>CAZILJ010000589.1:0-2662 GCA_964539915.1 uncultured Acidobacteriaceae bacterium
TTCCTTATAGTGGGCGTCGAACAATGGGCGCAGATGTCGAAAGCGGATGTCGGCGTTTTGACAGCGCGCACTTTTGTACAAATCCCGCAGTGGAAGCGTGTGTGTCAGCAAATCCTCGAGCACGGCAATGGTCTGCTGAGCCCTGAAGTCTTGCACGGACATTACGGGCGCATCGTGCGGGCCCTTGCGATTGGATACATACATTTTTTCATGCCTCCAAATTACGCGTGGCCCACGGATCCCGCGACGGGAAGCGCACGGCCAATCTCATTCGCGGCGTCAGGCTAATTTCAATTTCCGCCTGTCGCTTGCGATCGCTTGCGGTAACTTATGCGCCCTTGACGTTTTATCCGCTGCCGAAAACCGTCCTTCAAGGCTTGATTGCGGCAGCCGTCCATGACCCGTCAGGATAGCCGGTCATTGCTCCCGCGATACTCGCCGTATCTGGGCCGAGATCTTTTTCCGCCACGCCGCCGTTCTGGGTGGCGATGAAAGTCATCACGCCGGAGGATCGGTACGAGGCGGGATACGCGATGGCGGCAAATCCGCCACCGGAGTTCGAGAGGACACGGAAGTAATAGCCGCGCAAGAGAATCGGTTTGTTCGCACCCGCTACTTGGGGAAGCAGCGCCTTGACCAGGCGATCCGCCTCATTGTCCGTTCCGGGGTGCGCTTCCGCCGTGACCAGCGTGGTGCACATTCCGATCGCCGTCACTTCGTTCTCGCCGATCCGACGGAACCGGATTTCCTGGGAGCCGACTTTCGATTCGAATCTCCACCTGCCATGGCGTGACACCAAAGGAACCGGGAAAGGCCAGTTCTCTGCGCCCACGTACAACGTCGTAAATCCGCCCGACTCGCGCACGAACCGGTGCATTTCCTGATACTTCTGAGCGAAACGTTCGCGATCGAGGGCGTCCTTGTCCTTGTCATCTGAGCTGATGAGCTCGCTCCCTCCGCCGAGAATCTCCCTCACCGCCCGCTCGTCATGCCTTTGGACGGCGGATGCGAGGGCGCGGCTTGCCTCGCCGGGCGATGCAAAGCTTGTTTGGCTCGATGCTCCAGCCAGACACAATTCGACGGAACCCGCCGCGAACAGCGCACATGCCGCCAGCGCGGCGCGCGCGGTTGATCTGCGCAGGCGATGTTTTTCGAAACCACTCTTCATTCCGCGGATCATTTCAAACTCCTTGGATTGTTTGACCGTTGTCTTGGCGTCGTTCATCGGTGACCTCCGCCGCCGTGGCCTCCACCACCATGGAAACCCCCGCCGAAGCTTGTTCTGCCGCGTGAGGAAAATGCCCGCGCGTCGCCTCCGTGATTGAAGCCGCTGAACGCGCTGGAGTGCATGCCGTCGGACCCGCCGCCATGAAAGGCGCCGCTGCCGCCGGCGTAATGTGAGCCGCCTCGATAGGATCCACCGTGATCAAAGCCTGCGCTTCCACCACCGAAGGTAGAGTGACTGCCGAACTCTCTGCTGTGCGGGTCGTAGGGGTGATCGCCGTGAATCAGGTCGTGATGGTGCCAATCCGTGCCCCAGTGGTGCCACCCCCAGCCGAAGCCACCGTAGAGGCCGATGCCGATGCCGAGACCGAACCAGATCCCCGGCCCATCGTAGTAGAAGCCGGGAACTCCAATCCAATCCGGGTAGTAGGCGAGAGGATCGCCGTAGACGACCCAGGGATCGTATTCCGGCACATAAACGACCTGCGGATCTGTCGGCTCGATGTCGATCGAATTTCCGTCGGCGGTGACCGATTCCTGTGGAGTGCTCTTCAAGTTCCCGGCCTGTTGCGCTCGCTGACGCATCACCTGAACCGCGTCGAGGACAGGCTGTTGCCCGTTCACATACGCCTCGCCGAGGGAGGACGTCCACGATAGATTCTTGTCCATCATGCCAATCAGCCCCGGAAACTGTGTGAGCGCCTTCACGCTGGCATCCCAGGTCTGCGCGTCGACCGCTGTCGCGAGTGCCTTACCTTTCAGATCCGGATTTTGTTGCAGCCAGCGATCAGCTTCCACGATCTCCGTAGGATGGGTCGCGCCGGCCAGAATCTGCGCAACCAACGGATCCGGATACAGCGCGATCGGAGCGACCAGCTGCTCCAGCTCTTGATACGACATCTGTGGCGGAGCGGGCAGCGGCTCAGCCGGAGCCGCCGGCTGCTTGTCGGCCTGCATCGCCTGGCTGGCGCACCCGGCTTGCAGGAGCCCCAGCACAAGTGAACTGCTCCACATGAACATCAATATTCGCCCGGGCCGTTTCATCTCTAAAACTCCTGCGTGTATGAACAACTCACGGCGGCGGGAGCGCCGCCGGATAGAACAACTCCGATCGCGAATTCCCTAGGCGTGCACAACACAATAGAACGCTCCGGGAACAGTCGCATTCGTGAGATTGGCGTGAACTCATCGCAATTGCCGACACCGTTCTTGGCTCCGATTGGAAGCAAAGTTTGGTAAGAAAGAGTTGCGCGTCGATTGCGCGGTCCTTCGGCCGCATTTCAATCGAAACGCCAACGCCATTCCGAGAATGCGTTTTGAGAATCGGGGAGGCAATCCTGGAAGATCATTGGGCGAGACTCAGATCAAGATTGCCCACAGCGGCGTTCTTTCGGGTGTCGCGTGCGATGTGTCAATTCACTCGAGGTACAGCACCATG
>CAZILJ010000590.1:0-5352 GCA_964539915.1 uncultured Acidobacteriaceae bacterium
AACCGCTGCACTCTACCCGAAATCGAAACCACCATGGGACACGAGATGGGGCATTACGTTCTCAATCATGCCTACAAGGGACTGGTCATGATCGGAGTCGTCATCGTGATCGGTTTCGCCTTCCTGCATGGGGGCACCAATTACGCTCTGGCGCGCTGGGGCACGCAGTGGGACATCCGCGGAATCACCGATGTCGCCGTTTTGCCGCTGGCCCTGATGGTGTTCTCCTTGTACTTCTTCTGCATGACGCCGGTGACCAACACCATCACGCGCACGATGGAGTACGAAGCGGACATGTACGGTCTGAATGCCGCCCGCCAGCCCGACGGCGAAGCGAATGTGGATTTGATGCTCGGGGAGTATCGCAAGCTCGATCCCGGCCGGCTCGAGGAATTCATCTTTTTCGATCATCCCAGCGGACGCACGCGCATCACCGCAGCCATGCGCTGGAAAGCCGAGCACCGAGAGACCGCGTCGCCAGACGAATTGGCGAGACCAGTGTTCAATACGCCGTAAGGCCGGCGACACAAAAAGGGCGGACGTTACTTGTTTAGAATGCCCATGCGCGTTCCCGCGTTTTTAAGCACCCCGAGCGCCTGTTCTAATTCTTCCTTCGTGTGCGTCGCCGTCATGATTGTCCGGATGCGCGCTTTGCCTTCGGGCACCGTCGGGAAAGCGATGCCCGTGCCGAGCACTCCTTCTTTGAACAGTTCCCGCGAGAAGTCCATGGTGAGCTTGCCATCGCCGATGATGATTGGCGTGATCGGAGTTTCGCTCGGGGGCGTGGCCCGACCGCCGATGTCGAAGCCCAGCAGGCCGAGCTCTTTCTTCCAGAAGCGAGTGTTCTCCCAGAGTTTTTCCATGCGCTCCGGTTCGTTTTCCAGAACGTCGAAGGCCGCGATGCACGTTGCCGCCACCGACGGTGGATGCGATGTCGAGAACAGAAACGGCCGCGCTCGATGATAAAGAAAATCAATTAGATCGCGCGTGCCGCAAACATATCCGCCCAGCGCGCCGATCGCCTTGGACAGCGTTCCCACTTGAATATCCACGCGCCCGTGCATTTGGAAGTGATCGATCGTGCCCCGACCGTTGCGACCCAAAACGCCGGACGCGTGCGCATCGTCGACCATCATGATGGCACCATATTTCTCCGCCAGGTCGCATAGCGCGGGCAGGGGGCCAATGTCGCCGTCCATCGAGAACACGCCATCAGTGATCAGCAACTTCTTGCCTGGTTCACTCTTGATACTGGCCAGTTGCTCTTCCGCGTGCGCCATGTCTTTGTGGCGAAATACGAGAATCTTCGACTTCGAGAGCCGCGCTCCGTCGATGATCGAGGCGTGGTTCAAAGCGTCGGAGATGATGAAGTCATCTTTGCCCAGCACGGCCGACACCGTCCCAGCATTCGCCGCAAAGCCGGACTGGAAGACCACGCAGGCTTCCACGTTCTTGAAGCGCGCGATCTTTTCCTCAAGTTCCATGTGGATCTTCATCGTCCCGGCAATCGTTCGCACCGCGCCCGACCCCACGCCGTATTTGCGCGTCGCCTCCAGCGCCGCCTCGCGCAGCTTTGGGTGCGTGGTCAAGCCCAGATAGTTGTTCGACGCCAGGTTGATGACCTTCTTCCCATCAAAGGTGCACACGGGCGCCTGCTCGTCGTCGAGCACGCGCAGCTTGAAGTGCGTTCCCTTGGCCTTGAGTTCGTTGAGTTGCTGAGTGAGATAAGAAAGTGGATTAGTGCGGGTTGCGGTGGTCATTAGAAAACCTCGCCAGGGATCAACACGGATTCACCAGGATCAAGAGCAAGAATTGAGTTTAATACTTGTGCGACGAACAAAGGTCGTTCGCCTCCTACTCCTGTTCGGAAGGATCCCGGGTGAGCGCAGGCGACCCCGATTCGTCCATCGCCAATCGTTTCGGAAAAGGTTGCGGCTTCGCCCGTCCATGGGAAATGCAGGTGCACCGTAGGAACGCGTCCAGACTCATCGTTCCCATTCCATAAGATTAACCGCGGCGAGTTCTCAAGCTCTACCGCACTCCGTTGGGATAGACCAGAATCTTGCTCGCTTCCCCGGTTTTAAGCCGTTCCATAGCCTGCGCGAAATCTTTCATCGCGATGCGATCCGTGATCACCGGATGCAGATTGAGTTTGCCGGTTTTAAGCAACGCAGTCATCTGATACCAGGTCTGATACATGCGCCGCCCATTGATGCCCTGTACCGTAATTCCTTTGAAAATGATGTCCTCAGAAAAATTCACGGAGATCGGCTTCGAGGTCAGCCCGAGCAGTGAGATTCTTCCTCCCCGCCGCACGATGTCGAACGCGGTTCGAATCGAATCCGGATGCCCTGCCATTTCCAGCACCACGTCTACACCCAGCCCGCCGGTCTTCTCCATCACGATCGCGCGCACATCTTCTTTCGCAGGATTGAGCACGTAATCGGCCTTCATCTCGCGAGCGATCCGGGAACGGTGCTCGTTGACTTCGATCGCAAACACCGAAGTCGCGCCTACCGCGTGGGCCACCGCGATCGAAAACAGTCCAATCGGCCCGCAGCCCGTGATGGCCACGCTCTTCGCCGCGATTTCTCCAGCCAGCACCGTGTGTACAGCGTTTCCCAGCGGATCGAGAATCGATGCGTAGTCCAGCGGGATCGCAGGATCAAGCTTCCAGATGTTCGACTCCGGAATAACCACGTACTCAGCAAACGCGCCGTCGGTATCCACGCCAATGATCGTCACGTTCTGACAAATGTGAGCCTCGCCCGTACGGCACTGCAGGCACTTGCCGCAGGCAACGTGCATCTCGGCCGAGACAAAATCACCTTCTTTCACGCTCGTGACTTCATCCCCAAACGCAGCTACTTCCCCGCAGAACTCGTGCCCCGGAATCAGCGGAGGATGAATGCGCTTCTGCGCCCAGCGGTCCCAGTTGTAAATGTGGAGGTCGGTGCCGCAGATCGACGCGACTTTCACCTTGACCAGCACGTCGGTGCGTCCGAACGGCGGAATTTTTACCTCGCGAACCTCCGCGCCCGGAGCAGCTTCTGGCTTCACCACCGCCAGCATTGTTGTTGCCATCATTGCCACCTAAAAAGACGAGATCGAACCGAGAAATGAATAAAGCACAAAACGTACGATTCTAGCACCGCATCCAGCTTCGCCTCTGTCCCGGCACCTATCGATTTTTCTCCCCTGCCGCAAGGGCGCAAACCGTAGACCGCGCAAACCGCATCGAACGACCAGTCCCTCTCTGGTTGGAGGTTAGAAACTGTGCACGCTCGTTCTCTTGCGATTCTGCTGCTCCTCGCCTGTGCTCTCTCCAGCGCGTCCATCTCGGCGACTCCAGTAGCGGTGCTCTACCAGGAAGGCTTGCTCCACGGCTTTCTCGCGCTGAAAACACTCGACGGCACACTCATCGCGGAAGGCGATGTTATCCAGGTCCCTCATGGCAATCGGATCACGACCCGCCTCACATTCCGCTTCAAGGACGGTTCGCGACAGGAAGAGACCGCCATTTTCTCTCAACGCGGCAACTTCCGGCTCCTCAGTTATCACCTCGTGCAGAAGGGGCCGGCGTTCCAGCATGCAACCGAAGTCACCATCGCGCTCTCTACCGGCCAGGTGACCATCCAATACACGGATGACGACGGAAAAGACAAAACGGTGAGCGAGCGTATGAAACTGCCGCCTGATCTTGCCAACGGGCTAGTGCTTACCTTGCTGAAAAATCTTCCGCCTGACTCTCCGCCGATCGAGTTGACGATGCTTGTGGCGACGCCCAAGCCCCGCCTCGTGAAACTTGCGGTGAGCAGCGCAGGCAAGGATCCCTTTACCCTTTCCGGAGCCCCCCGCGAAGCCCTCCACTTTGTCATTAAATTCCAGATCGGAGGCATCGCCGGGCTTGTGGCTCCGTTACTTGGGAAACAGCCACCCGATTCGCACATCTGGGTTTTGGGCGGCGAAGCCCCAACTTTCGTCAAATCGGAAAGCATCGCGTATCTGGGAGGTCCTATTTGGCGAGTAGAACTGGTAGCTCCGGTGTGGCCCCAATCTGCGACCACGGATCCCAAGGGTGGAAGCCCAGAGAAACACTGATTCGTAATGCAGTCATCCTCCCTTCGTCGGATTCTTGGTCAGCGCAGTACAATCAATCGGAATGCCAGCCCTTCCAAAAGCAAAACCTGAATTCGTCTTGCCTTTCGTGCTCGGCGCATGCGCCTTGTGGAGTTTTGCGTCAACCCAGCCCGCGGTCCCAGCTTCGCGTCAGGAGTTCACGAGAGGATTGGTGGCCGCCGCCATCGAGCGCACCCATCATTCGGTCCGTTATGTTCCTGCCTATATCCGAATTCCGTACCCCGGCGGGGACGTTCCCTCCGACACGGGCGTTTGCACGGATGAAATTATTCGCAGCTACCGTGCCGTCGGGGTCGATTTGCAAAAGGAGGTTCACGAGGACATGCAGCGGAATTTTGCGGCATATCCGAACCAGCGGCGCTGGCTGCTCGCCCATCCGGACGCGAACATCGACCATCGTCGGGTTCCGAATCTGATGGTTTTCTTCCAACGCAAGGGAGAAGCATTGCCCATGACAAATCGAGCGGGAGATTACGCACCAGGCGACTTGGTCACTTGGGATTTGGGTGGTGGCGTTCCCCACATCGGTATCGTCGTCGATCAAAAGCCGCCCGGTAGCGGACGCTACATGATCGTTCACAACATTGGCCAGGGACCGAAGATGGAAGATGTTCTTTTCCATTGGAAGATCACCGGCCACTACCGATATTTCGGCCCCCCGCCAAGCAGCCGATAGGAGCTACCGTCCCCTTTCATCTACAGCCAGGAAAAAACCCACAGTTGATGAACGCGCTCCGGATTCAGGCATGAAAGTGGCGACGGGACTACGGAATCGATTCGAAAACGAGCCACAATGCTGGAGAAACCGCCACTGTTGAGACGGTCAAGGTTCTCCATGCCCGAAGCGGAAAAACAGGCTGGCGATTTACGAAATGACCTGCGGAAGGGGTATGTCCTGGCGAACGATTGGAACATCGACCCGTCGGACCCGGTACGTCAATTCATGCCTGAGTGAATCCGAAGGGCGTGGCGAGATCTCTACGCGCTCAGGTCTTGGGCTTCGGCGACACCTTTTTGAACTCCTCCGACTTGCCACGCGGAATAGTCAACGTCTTCCACTTGCTCGACCGGAGGTGCTTTGCCAGAAACACAATCTGCCCGATATGTGCCGCATAGTGCGCAATCTGTCGATTGATGGCTTGCAGGACGGTGTGCGGTTCTCCGCGGATGGTTACGGTTCGGCTCACATCTTCAGGTTTGAGCGTTTCGATT
>CAZILJ010000591.1:0-3107 GCA_964539915.1 uncultured Acidobacteriaceae bacterium
GCGGCGGACGCGGTCGCGACGACTATCAGGGGCACGCACGCCAGCCGCGCGAACCGCGCTGGTAAGTTTTCTTGCTTCCTGAAATGGCCGGACGTGTGGAAGTGCGGGCGAGAACCGCAAGCAATAAAGACCAAGGAGGAACTGTGAATGCCACGAGGACGATCGACTTTTACTAAACGCCAGAAGGAACAGACGCGACAACAGAAACAGCGCGACAAGGCCGAGCGCCGAGTGCAGCGTAAAGAGAACAAGCCGGAAGGCGCCGTGGTCGACGAAATGCAGGAACTGCGGGAGCATGCAGAGGCGCAAGCAGCGCTGTTCCGCATCGGCTCGGAAGACGAACCCGGTGCGGAAGTGTTTACCCCAGGCGGCAAGCTCGAACACTAGAAAAGCGATTCGCGAATCAGATTGAGGCAGCCCTTGCGGCTGCCTTTTCTGTTTCAGGTAGCCGGAGTCTCCGGGCCGGCGCAAGGCGGCCGAGGTGGCTGGCCCTCACAATTCTTGTTTCAAGAAGAGAAATGCCCTCAGTACTTCCAGGAACCGTAACCTGATGATGGTAATGTTGCGCATCTGGGAATTGAGCGGATTTGAAGGTTCGCCATGAGATGCACATTTCAAATTGCAGTGACAGTCTTAAGGGCAGCGCCCGGCGCAAAAGCGCAACCGGTGAAGACATCGCAAGCGAAAGCGGAACTGAAGCCGAGACCGATCCGCAGTAGCTTGGCGAGCCTGGTTGCGTTACTAGCCGTCGCGTTTGCATCCTCCTGTTCAACTTCGGCTCCCCCAATTTCCGTCGCGATATCGGCTTCCTCGACGCAGACGGACCAAGGCAAATCGATCACCATCACAGCGGTGGTCACGAACGACTCTTCAGGCAGGGGCGTTTCCTGGAATCTGACCGGCCCCGGCACGCTGACAAGCCAGTCGTTCACTACCGTGACCTACGTTGCGCCGGCGCCTGTAAACAACCCAACAGTCGAGAGCGCAATGGTGTCCGCTATTTCTGTGAAGGATCCGACAAAGACGGCCTCGTTGCAGGTCAGCGTTAATCCATTGCCGTTGATTCCCCCTCTTTCGCTGCCTGGGGGCACGACCGGAACTCCTTACAGTCAGAGTGTCGCCGAATCGGGCGGTACGCCGCCCTTTACCTGGGCGATCGTCTACGGCAGCCTGCCGAGCGGATTGAATATCGGTTCCGGCACGGGCACGATCGGTGGCACCCCCACCAGCGGAGGAACCTGGTATTTCGAAGTCGAGTTAACGGATGCGGCCGGTGTGGTGGCCCAGCAGCCCTTTGTGAGCATAGCCGTGCAATCGACCAGCACTGGCGGCAATCCCGTGCCTTTCTTGAATCAGCCGCTGGTGCCGGACGCAGTCTCGCCAGGCGGATCCGGATTCACCCTAACGGCGAACGGAACGGGCTTCCTTCCGACCTCGACTGTGGACTTTAACGGAGCGCCGCTGGCAACTACGTTTGTGAACCATGAACAACTGACGGCGGCAGTACCCGCGGGGGACGTCGCCAGGGCGGCAACCGCGTCGGTTAAGGTCGTGAATCCAACTCCGGGTGGGGGCAGCTCGAATGTGGTTTTCTTACCGATAGCATCGCCAGAAGCGAATGTGAGTTTCGCCAATGCCGCGGGCTCTCCCGTCACCGGAATCTATGGGCCCATCTCCGTCGCGGTGGGGGATTTCACGGGCCAAGGAAGGCCGGATCTGGCCGTTGTCCAATTTGGGGTCAGAGTGTACATACTCCTCGGAAATGGAGATGGAACGTTTAACCAAGCGACGGGATCGCCGATGATCGTGCAACAACCGCCTTGGGACACGCTGCCCACTCCGTACCCCGATTTTGTGGCGGTGGGCGACTTCAACAACAGCGGCAACGTTGATCTGGCGGTGGCGGATTCCCAGGATGAGAACGTTACCATCCTGTTCGGCAACGGGGACGGAACCTTCACACCTTCCAGTGCATTTGTCTATACAGCGGGTCAGCCTGTGACGGCTCTTGCAGTCGGAGATTTCATGGGGAATGGGAAGCTCGACATGGCTGTCACGAACGCCATTAGCGGCTTGCTCCTCAATATTCTGCTGGGAAATGGAGACGGGGCGTTCAATCAGGCACCGATCCCAGCGACCGGATATGTGTCCACCGCATACATGCCGGCTGTGGGCGATTTCAATCACGATGGAAAGCTGGACCTTGCGGTAACGGGAGCGGGGGTCACAGGAGCGCAGGATAATGAAGTGACCATCCTGCTGGGGAATGGAGATGGAACCTTCACCGCCTCCAGCAACTCGACCTTTGCCACAGGCGCGGCTCCCCAAGCCATCTCTGTGGCCGATTTCAACGGTGACGGCAAACTCGACCTCGCTATCGCGAACTACCAGGACGGTTCGCTGACAATTCTTCTAGGAAAGGGCGACGGAACTTTCATGCCTGCCTCCGGCTCGCCGGTTGCTGTGGGGAAGGGCCCCTACGCGATCGCCCTGGCTGATCTCAATGGCGACGGCAAACTCGATCTCGCGGTGGCGAACTATCTGGATAATACGCTGACCATTCTGCTGGGAAAGGGCGATGGAACTTTCACGCCTGCATCCGGCTCGCCGTTTGCTGTGGGCAGCGGGCCAACTTCCATTGCAGTCGGCGATTTCAACGGGAGTGGACGGCTCGGGCTCGCAGTCACAAATTTGACTGGGAATACGATTTCCATTTTGCTTCAGCAACCATGAGCGGCGGTGGGGTTACGGGCTTCTCCCGAGATGGCTGAGCCCGATCGGCCGTCGACAAACCAACGGCACGACTTAAAAGTCGTGCCTTTGTTGATGCTGGTGTTCGGGGTGCTCTCAGGTTCTAAACGAAAACTTCGCCAGGTAATGCGGTTAGGGTGCGTGATGCCAGGGTGTTTTGAATGGAACGCCTTGGTTGGGCAGCACCGGAGGGATCCATCTGCATGCGTTCGATGCGGAGTTTTAAAGTCCGCTCGATGTTGCGAAGTTCCACGACTTCGACTCCGGCAGCCAGCGTAGTAGCGCGGCCTAACGATCCGGCGCGCCCGGTACGGCCGACACGGTGAATGAAATCTTCCGCCATCTTGGGCAGGTCA
>CAZILJ010000592.1:0-5235 GCA_964539915.1 uncultured Acidobacteriaceae bacterium
GCACGGCGTGTTGTCCATAGATCGCCTGCAGGACGGGCAAGGCGACGAAGCCGGTATTGGTCATCGATGCCGCCATGCCATGCATCGTTCGGCTTGCGAGACTTCGGGAAGCACGAATGCTCATGATGCCGAACACGAGGAGGAAGCAGAGGAGGGAGCCACCACCAAAGGCAACAAGAAAACGCCAATTGATCAGCGAATGACTTGGTTCTTGTGCAATGGTAACGATTAGCAATGCGGGCATTGCGATGTTATAGGCGAAGTGAATCAGTGCGTCAGACAACGCCCGCGATAGATAGCCCGTATAGCTAACGATCCAGCCAGTTAGGATCACTGCAAATACAGGAAAAATAAGGTCAGCGATCCGCATCGAGGATGTCTAAGATTGACCCTCTAACAGTTGCACGGAGAGTAAGGTGCAGTCAATGCATTTAGGAGTTAAACTCTTTTCGGTGTCGAGCAGCACCGCCTTATCAACAGTTAGGCTCTGGATCGTCGATCTGTCAAAGATGAATATTAGCCCTTGAGGCATGGGCAAAGGATATGCCTAGCCAAATACCGTTCCTGCAGTCTGCCTAAGGTCGGTATCGGGACATCGCCAATAGTTAGCGACCTTCCGCAGATCTGAACTGTCAACTGTCGAGAACAGGTCTTGACACTCATTGACCTATTCAGATCGATCTGTGTCTCGGCAAGTTGCCGTATAACCGGCTTTCTGGAGAAGTGAGGTCGCAATCATCCGATTTGCCGGCAAGTGGCCGACAAGCCGATTGTACAGACACGTGAATTCGCTGCCATTGGTCGGTCAATGGCTCGACGATTTCGCGCGATTCGAAAAAGTTGCCGCGATTTTTGCCAAGGCTCCTAATACTCTCCAGGCAGCGATCAGCCTCTCAGGTAATGACCTGATTTGCTTTCTTCAAGGGTCCCCGCGACGCACGCGCTTACACCTCGATACTCCGTGCCGCTCGCCGTGCTTGCCGTGCTACAACCCGCACTGCATACATAACAGTAAAGCCGATAAGTCCCCCGAGGATGACGTGCGAAGCCCGTTCAGCGGCCATGCCCAATGATTGGCCTGCAAGCATGAGGGCAAGTGAAACCGAGGCACAACGCAGAGCGAAGGCGAGCACATAAGGACGCACGGCGACCAATGTCAGCACCGCGACCAGCAAGGCGAGGTCGTATGCGAAGGCGCTATGCGGAAGGAAAATCCCTGCCTCCATGCCCGCTGGAACACCCACGAGCGCGCCAATCAACCGGTCCCGCAACTTCTGGCGTTCGCTGGTGAGGTCTCCGCTAATTACGCTCGCGGCCGGCCAGATCATCCATTGCCCATGAACCAGCCGCCACGCCATGACTGTGTGCGCCGCCAAGCCAACCGCTAGCGCTGTCGCAACCAGCACCTCGAGATACAGTACGGACTCATTCCGTTCAGCCCAGTTCAGCACAGCTCTGAAATGCCGAAGTCGGCTGACATGCAACGGACGAGTCCTCCGATGCTCCAATGCTGAGATCACCAGAACCGGAAGGATGGCTAACACCATGGCGGGAAGAAAGTGAATGCCGCGATGCAGTGGATTGCCAGGCCCTCGCCACTCCTCAGTCTCGCAGGCAAGGTAGAGAGCCGGAATGAAGGTGAAATTGCCCAGCGACCGTAACCTCGCATCCCATCCCGTAGAGAGGATGGAGGCCGCCGCAAGCATAACGCAGCCCGCGACGAACAAGGGCTCCGCGGTCTGCGCTGCCAGCAGTGCCAGATAGGAGACGATGATGGCTACTCCATGAAGGAGAGTTCCGAGCGGCGCCAGCCCGGACCGCTCCATCGCAATGAAGGTCGAAATGGTGACCAGAGCCGCGCGCAACCAGATGCCATCCCCTGAGATCATGGCCAGCAGAATGAGTGGCGTGAGTACAATCACCGCACGCATCGCTGCGACGTGATCAAGATCGATGGCGTCGCGCCAGGCAGCGATCACAAAAGCCCCGCCAGATCCTCAACCCGGATCACACTGGCGATCGATCCCAGCAGTTCCATGGAGGACTGATGCACCGGCTTCGTCGCAGCGGCGCAGGCGTCTTCCAACACATACACCTCGTAATCGCGGTCGTGCGCGTCGCGCACCGTGCTCTGCACTGCCCATGCCGTGCTCACTCCCGCGACAATCAGCCGGTCAACCTTGCGTGCCCGCAATGCCGCATCCAGTTGTGTGCCATAAAAGGCGCTGATGCGAGGTTTCACAATCACCAGATCCGCAAGCTCTGCCTTGAGCTCGGGGTGAAAGTCCATACCTGAAGATTCCGCCTCGAGCGCCCCAATCTCGTGGAGACGTCCAAAGAACGGCGAGTGCTTTGGCTGATCTGTATAGCCTTTGGCAAAGCCAACTTTCACCAGAATTGTTAACCATCCCTTTTCACGCGCAGTTGCCAGAGCGCGATTCACCTTCTCGATGATGCCCCGCTCTGCGGCAAGGTCAGCAGTGTGCGAGATCTTGCCCTCCGGATGAACGATGTCATTGATGAAATCTAGACCAATAAATGCTGTTGCCATCTCTGTTCCTTTCAGATTATTTGACCGAAAGTTGCGCTCACGGAGAGGCGGCGATCCGGTCCACAAATAGCAACCGCTGCGGCAGCCTCACGCGGAGCTTACAAACAGATAGAGTAAGATTTCGTCCATTGGAAGCACGCTTTGTTTCGAACGCAGCGTTCGTTTTTCTCGATAGGAGCGCTACGCTCGAGGGCCAACGTCCACAACGCATCATGTGAGTTGCGATGTCAGAGCAATAAAGGCGCCCATAGTGATTACAGAGCTGACGGAGCTGAGAAATACCTCGGCAGCGGCCTCTGCTTGCGCTACCTGATATTGCATGGCGAGCATGATCAAGATCGGCATCATGGGAATGGCGGTCGTCAACACCGCTTGACTCACGATCGGATTGGGGTAAGCAAGGAACCGCAAAGCCACCAAAACAAGCGCAGCTGGGACGATATTTTTCAGTGCAACCACCGTCACGACGGATCTGCTTATCGTCAATCGCCCCGATGCGAGAATAATCCCGGAGGCAAACAGGGCGACTCCACCGGCAGCCTGCCCCAACAGAGTAAAAGAGTGGACGAGAAGTGATGGAATGCGGATCCCGGCGAGTACGATGGCAAAGGCAATAACTGGTGCCCAAACGATCGGTTGTCTCACCGTCTTGAAAAGCATGGAGGCAAGGACAGCATAGCCACGCTGCAAATTTTCTGAGTCGGGTGACACGGCCTCTCCCTGCGTAGATTGTTGTTTCGCATCCAGCGAGAGAAGGAGAATAGTGACTGGAACAACCGTAAGATTTATGATGAGGCTGGCTATCCCGATGGGAACGGCGCTGGCCGTTCCGAGCAAGTCTCCCAGGACCGCCGGACCAATAAAAGGCACAGCCGGTGCGGAGACCGCCAGGGCGGCCATGGCACTGATGCTGATCGTTGCGCGAAACGCAAAGCGACTGAATAGAAATACCACCACATACGCGCCGATGATGGCCGCACACAGCGCGATTACAAGAGGAATGTCCTGACTCAGTACGTCACGCCGTGTGCTAACCGTGCCGGCGAAGAGACCCATCGGTACGGCGTAGAGCAGCACCATCCGATTTAAGGTGGACGCCTGCTTCTCGTTGAAATCGTGGTGCCACGCAGCGATAAAGCCGAGCAGCATCGTGACTACGATTGGAAGGAGCGCTCCCAGAACGGTGCTTAGCATTGGCGCGCCTCACGCTTCCGAATTCCGCAGCTCGAGATTCGCTCAAATCCTGTTTCCACCGAGATATTTACGAGTAGATCCACCAATTTTTTGTGAGCCATCATTCCTACCATTTCCTACCTCTCCCCATCCAGTTCTCGGCCGTTACGAAGTTTCGGTAACTTCGTAATCAGGCATTTTTTCTTGACACACCAGCACGGTTGCGCGGGCCAGCAGATCGACAAACTGGCCCACGGATCGTACTGGTCACTTCCTTCCGCGAGCTTGTGGCTTTATGTGTTGAGTTCGCCCAGCACTTTCATCAGGTCGCTGACCTGGATATTCTCGAGCGAACGCACGGCATTCTTGATCTCTTGGCGCGATTTCTCGGTCGCGTGACCAGCCGCCAGCTTGTCGAACTTCGCCTCGATCTCGGCCCAGGTAAATGGTCGGTTGGAGGCCCCGGGATAGTTGGAGACCTCGTGAGTGAAGGACTCGCCACTCTTGAGGTGAACGGTCACCCGGCTCGGAACCTCGGCCGGAAAACGCGCCGTTAAGCCATCGTTCGGTCTTATCGTGACCTTTTGGAGCAGCTCTTGGACGTCCGGCTTCGCAATCCGGCTAAGCTGGAGCTGCGCTGGCTGCACATCGCCATCATGGAGCCCGACCGCTATGAGGTACGGGATGCTGTGGTCGGCATCCTCCTTGGTGTGGACATTTTTCTTTGGACCGAAGCGCCCACCCCCGGTGAAATCGTAAGCGACCTGAAAGACCTCAGCATCGATACTCGCGACGGCGGCCGGAGCAAATGGATGAGCCTTGTGTAACTCGAGCGTGCAGTAGATGGCTGATTCTGTGGGAACCGCGCTGTTGTAGCTCTTCAACGAGAGCTGATCGAAGCAATCCAGTTTCATCTGGTCCCAGTCGACCTGGATCGATTTACCGAGCGCTTGCGCGAGCCCGTTTGATCCTTCAATGACATACTTCGGCCCGGTCACCCCGCGCGACGCGAGAAAGACGCCGTGAACAGCCCCGAAAACCGCTTGGGACGAGTTCAACCCCTTCCATTGCGAAATCGGCGTAGTCCGCACAACCAACAGTGGAATGTGGTCACCGCAAATGCCGACCGCCGCCGCAGACTTTGCCTCGTCCAGCTGCAGTGCCTTGGAGAGTCCGGCCGCTACAGAGAATGAGAGCTGGGTTGTAAGGTCAAACCCGTTGGGCATGAATGAAGCATTGGCAGTCAGTGCCGACTCGACTTGGTAGGCAACGGCCAAGGCGGTCAAGAATTCTTTGCCCGATCGTCCAGCATGCTCGCATACGGCGAGGACTGCTGCAGTGTTGTCCGACGGGTGACAGAGCTGTCTCTCGGCAAGATAACTGTCCATGAAATCGATGTACCGGATAAGCGCGGTGTTGTACTGAGCTGCGTAAACGACGTTGGCCTTTCCACCTCCGATCAGGGTGCATCGACCGCCCGGACCGCCGAACTCTATCGCCTGTTCCAAGCA
>CAZILJ010000593.1:0-6264 GCA_964539915.1 uncultured Acidobacteriaceae bacterium
AAGCATCCGATGGGTTTTTTATTTAGCCGCTAGCTGCGAGCTAAGCAGAAACGATGGCGGCCTCTGTACTGCGCGGCTAGAGTGTGCTCCCCAAAATAGTCTTCTTTTTCCATTTTCCCTGCGCTTTGAGCGTGAAGTCGACGGGGTCGCGCGGACCCCTTCCACTGCTTGAGTCCGCTCTTCCTACTTGGCTCCGAAGATGCAGGCAGGTTTCGCCGCCGCGCGGGTCGTGCGGGGTCGTGTGGGCGAATGGTTGGCGAAAGATCGAAATTCGAGCTAGAATATTCTGATGCAGTCCCCTCCTGATTCGCTGGCATGGGCGCATCCTCTGGTCGCGGAGTGGTTTGTCGGTAAATTCAGTACTCCTACGGAGCCGCAGGAGCAAGGATGGCCACACATTCTCGCGGGGCGGACCACGCTCATCTCCGCCCCCACCGGATCCGGCAAGACCCTCGCTGCATTTCTGGCTTGCATTGACCGCTTGGTACGCAAGGCGCTGGCGGGAGATCTCACGGACCGCACGGAAGTCCTCTACGTTTCGCCACTTAAGGCTCTGGGAAACGATATTCAGAAAAATCTCGAATGTCCGCTCGGGGAGATTCTTGCGCTGGCCGGGGAGCGTGGACTGCTGATGCCGGAGATTCGCACAGCGGTGCGGACCGGTGACACGCTGATGACTGAGCGGCGCGCCATGCTGAAGCGGCCCCCGCACATTCTGGTGACGACGCCCGAGTCGCTCTACATCCTTCTTACCGCGGAGAAGAGCCGCGCGATTCTGCGCGATGTCGAGACCGTGATTGTGGACGAGATCCATGCGGTTGCAGATGACAAGCGCGGAGCGCATTTGACTCTCTCACTCGAGAGATTGCAAGCCTTGTGTTATCGGGCGCCGGTTCGCATCGGGCTGTCGGCGACGCAGAAGCCGATTGCAGAAGTGGCGCACTTTCTGACGGGCTGCTGTGCAGAAGGAAAGTTGCGAGCGGATCCGGTCATCGTCGACATCGGGCACAAGCGGAAACTGGATCTGGGGATCGAAGTTCCGCCGATGCCGCTGGGTCCCGTGGCGTCGAACGAATTGTGGGACACGGTTTACGACCGACTGGTGGCGCTGGTGGCCGAGCATCGGTCGACGCTCGTGTTTGTGAACACGCGCCGGATGGCGGAGCGGATGTGTCATGAGCTCGGCGAGCGGATCGGCGACGAGAATGTGGCGGCACATCATGGCAGCTTGTCGCGCAAGCTGCGGCTGGAGGCGGAAAAGAAACTGAAAGAGGGACGGGTGCGGGTGCTGGTGGCCACGGCCTCGCTCGAACTGGGAATTGATGTGGGTACGGTGGACTTGGCGGTGCAGATTAATTCGCCGCGCGCGATTGCGGTCGCCCTGCAGCGCGTGGGGCGTTCGGGCCACTGGCGGGGTGCGGTTCCGAAGGGACGATTTTTTGCAACGACGCGTGACGATTTGATGGAATGCGCGGCTCTGGTTCGAGCGATCAAGCAGGGAGATCTTGACCGGTTAATCATTCCGGAGGCTCCGCTGGATGTGTTGGCGCAGCAGATTGTGGCGGCGTGCTCTGCCGAGGAGTGGAACGAGGATGAAATGTTCGCGTTGGCGCGACGAGCCTATCCCTATCGCGACTTGCAGCGTGAGACGTTTGACTCGATTCTGGAAATGCTATCGGAGGGTATTGCGGCGAAGCGCGGGCGGTATGGGGCGTACGTGCATCGCGATCGAGTGAATGGGAAGTTGCGGGCGCGGCGTGGAGCCCGTCTGGCAGCTATCACCAGCGGCGGGGCGATTCCTGACAACTCGTTGTACACCGTGGTCGCCGAACCTGACGGTGCCGTCGTCGGAACGGTGGATGAAGATTTTGCGGTGGAAAGCAATCGCGGTGACATCATGCTGCTGGGGAACACGTCGTGGATGATTCATCGCATCGAGACCAATGCGGGACGGATGCTGGTACAGGATGCCCATGGCGCGCCTCCGAGCGTGCCGTTCTGGCGCGGCGAAGCTCCAGCGCGGACGCAGGAGTTGTCGCTGCAGGTGGGAGAGCTACGAGAAAAAATCAGTGACAGGCTGCCGGGCATGTCGCCGGTAGGATTTTCGGCAACTCAGCCGGAAGTGGCCGCCACTGTGAATTGGATGAAGGAAGAATGCGGGCTGGATGATTCGGGCGCAGAGCAGATGATTGAGTACGTGCTGCAGGGGCGTGCCGTGCTGGGAGCAGTGCCGACGCAGACCACCATCATCGCTGAACGATTCTTCGATGAAGGCGGTGGTATGCAGTTGGTGATCCATGCGCCGTTCGGCGGGCGAATCAACAAGGCCTGGGGACTCTCACTGCGGAAGCGCTTCTGCGTGGGATTCAATTTTGAGTTGCAAGCGGCTGCCACGGATAACGGGTTGAACATCGCGTTGGCCGAGCAACATAGTTTCCCGTTGGGCGATGTGTTTCATTTCTTGCAGGCGGAGACGGTGCAGCCGATTCTGGAACAGGCAGCACTGGATTCTCCGATCTTCGCCACGCGCTGGCGGTGGGACGCGAACCGGGCGCTGGCGCTGCTTCGTTTTCAGAATGGAAAGAAAGTGCCGCCGCAGATTCAGCGCATGCGGTCGGATGATCTGCTGGCGTCGGTTTTTCCGGATGCGGCGGCTTGTTTCGAAAACATCGAGGGCGAGCGGAAAATTCCGGATCATCCCTTGGTGGGCGAAGTGATGAAAGATGTGCTCACGGAAGCGATGGATGTGGAAGGCTTAAAGGCGCTGCTGCGTGGGATGGCGTCGGGGAAAATTCGCGTGATCGCGGTGGATACGCCGGTGCCGTCGCAGTTCTCCCACGAAATCCTGAACGCGAATCCGTATGCCTATCTGGATGATGCGCCGCTGGAGGAGCGGCGGGCGCGTGCGGTAAACATGCGGCGTGTGCTGCCGGAATCGGTGCTGGAGGAGGTGGGAGGGCTGGATCCGGGCGCGATTGCGCAGGTGCGGGATGAGGCCTGGCCTGATGTGCGGGATGCGGATGAGCTGCATGATGTGCTGCATACGCTTGTGGCGCTGCCGGTGAATCAAGCAGCACTTAGCACTCCGCCCTTAGCAGGCAGCCGTCACGACGAGGAAGACCGGATCGCCAAACCTCAGTCGGAATTCCCGTTGCGGAGTGAGCGCTGGGAAAGTTTCCTGAATCGCCTCATGAGTGAGGGACGGGCTGGGGTTGCTGAGTTTGAACCCGAGACCGGTTCTCGACAGCGGGCGGCGCGGCGCTACTGGGTGGCGGCGGAGCGGGTGCGCAGCTTTAAGGCCCTGTTTCCTTCCGCCGTCTTTGAACAGAATTTGGCGGATGTCGAAACTGGTGACGTTTCCCGCGATGATTCTTTGCTGACACTCGTTGCGGGATGGATGTCGCATCTGGGGCCGACGACTGCGTCGCAGCTGGGAGAAACTCTGGGACTTCCGGCTTCGGATATCGAGAAGGCCTTGCTGCGGATGGAGGCCAGCGGGACTGTTCTGCGGGGAAACTTTACCGGTGCTGCCGCACGGGCGGGGGCGGCCGCGCCACATGAGAGCGAGCTGCGCTCGACTGGACAGCCGGGGGCGGTTGTCCCCACATCTGCTGTACCTGCACAGCAACATGAGATCGAGTGGTGCGAGCGTCGGTTGTTGGCGCGGATTCATCGGCTTACCGTTGGGATGTTGCGCAAGCAGATTGAACCGGTGACGGCAGCGGGGTTTATGCGCTGGCTGTTGCGGTGGCAGCATGCGGCTCCGGGGACACAAGTCGCCGGAGAACGCGGAACGCTTGAAGTACTGCAGCAGTTGCAAGGATTTGAGATACCGGCGAACGCCTGGGAGCGGCAAGTGCTGGGGCGGCGGATTGCCGCCTACGATCCGAAGTGGCTGGATCAGCTTTGCCTGACTGGCGCGGTGGGATGGGGACGGCTATCGCCGCATCCCGCGACGATTGACTCGGCAGGCGCGGCGAATGGGAACGGCTCGTCGTCGGGGGAAGTGGCCGCACCCCGGCAGCGTAGAGTGATTCCGACCAGTGTTGCGCCCATCACTTTCTTCGTCCGCGAGGAGTCGGATTGGATGATTCCGCGGCGCGAGGCCGGCGATGAGGCCGAGGCTCGGGGACTGAGCCAGGGGGCGCAACTTGTGCTGGAGTTTCTACGGCAGCGCGGAGCTTCGTTCTTTGCGGATATTGTGCGGGCTACGGGCAAGCTGAAGGCTGAGATCGAGACTGGACTTTGGGAGCTAGTCGCAGGGGGCCTGGTGACTGCCGATGGATTCGACAACCTACGAACGCTGATTGATCCGAAGCGGCGCACGGGGCAGGGAAGCAATCACGGTCCGCGTCCGCGGCATAGTTCGGGGCGCTGGGCACTGTTGCACGCCGATGTGGCTGCCGAGAGGAATCGAACCGTGGAGGCGGCGTGCCGGATGCTGCTCGGACGCTGGGGAATTGTGATTCGCGATCTTCTGGTTCGCGAGCCAAACTTGCCACCGTGGCGCGAATTGCTGATGGCATTCCGACGGCTCGAAGATCGCGGGGAGATACGAGGCGGGCGTTTTGTGGATGGATTCCTGGGCGAGCAGTTCGCTCTGCCGGCTGCGGTCGAATCCCTGCGGGCGATGCGAGGTCTGCCGTTGACCGGAGAGACGGTGACGCTGTCGGCGGCCGACCCGCTGAACTTGATTGGAATTCTGGTGCCGGGCGAAAGAGTACCAGCGATTTCAGGAAGGACAGTCAGCTATAGAGATGGGATTGCGGTTTCAGCAGACCGAACCTCGGGTGAAGGTGCGCAGGTTGAGGCTTTGCCCAACTACTTCGCTCTCGGAGCAGTGAGAAACGCGGTGCTGGGAAGTCTTGCAAAAGCGCCCCATGCAATCAAGGCACCCCTGTGAAAGCAAGGTTTTCGCAGGGGCCCGGTGGCCGTCCGGTTTCGGCAGAAATCGGAAAAAAGAAAAAAGTCAGAAGCTCGATGAGGGGGTCCCCCGAGCTTCTGACTAGCGATCTCGGCTAGAACTGCTTGAAAGCGCTTCCCCCGTCGCTTTTGCCAAGAATCCGCACTTTTCCATGTTGCATGTCGAGTTCCAAGGCGGAAATTCGGGTAGCCTGTTGAGGAGCTTCCGCATAATCCCTTTATTTACAGCTTTTTAAGAGCGGTGCTGGCCAGCCTGACGCATCCAAACGGAATCGACGAGACCCGCAAAGGCTATCTGATCAGATAGTTGAACTAACCGTTCGGATATTGGAAGGAAGGTTCACATCGGACATGCATTTGCCTCCGCGCTGTGATAATAAGTTCTGCACGGACTGGGAGGCCCTGATTGCGCCCTAGACTCTTGGTAATCGCCGGACCCTCGAAGGACTCGACCATTCCGTTGCCAGACGGAGAAGCCACGGTCGGCCGCGATCCCGCCAATGCCGTGTCCGTCGCGGATGCATCGGTCTCCAGAAAACACTGCGTGCTCCGCCGCGAGGAAGACGGCCGTTTTCAAATCAAGGACTTGGACAGCCGCAATGGAACCCTGATTAATGGCCGGGCGGTGAAGGAACAGTGGCTGCGGCATGGAGACGAGATTGCGACCGGAGACTCTGTGTTTGTGTTCCTGGTGGAAGATCAGGAACAAGCCGTTCCCGCCAGCCGGGTTGAGTTCGATGACAGCCGCACGACGGCTGAGACCAAACTGATTCATCCCAAAGAAGTGATCTACCTGCAGCCGGGTAGGTTACAACGAGAGCTGCCCGCATCGTCGCAAGTGGCACGCAACTTGAGCGCGCTGCTCAAGATCAGCCGCGTCGTGCATGCGATCCGAGATCTGGAAGAATTGCAGGCGCAGTTACTGGATCTGATTTTTGAAGTGATTCCGGCGGGCCGGGGCGCGATTCTTCTGGCGGAGGGCGCAGGGCAGGAGTTCAACTGTCTTTACGCGCGAACCCGACACCCGGGGCAACCCCAACTCGTCCGCGTGAGCCGAACCATCGCGCGGCAGGTGATGAAGGACGACGTCGCGATTCTGGGAGTGGATGTTCCAGCCACCGGCAAGTTGCGCGACGTGGAAAGCTTGGTCCTCTCCGAGGTGCGGACGCTGTTGTGCGTGCCTCTGACGGTCTTTCGTCGGGCGATCGGGTGCATCTATCTGGACAGCACAAATGCGGCTGACCGATTTCGGGAAGATCACCTGGAATTGTTGACGGCAATCGCCGGGGTTTCGGCGGTGGCGCTGGACAATGCAAGGCGACTGCAATGGCTCGAGCAGGA
>CAZILJ010000594.1:0-1540 GCA_964539915.1 uncultured Acidobacteriaceae bacterium
CGTCTGCGTCGGATCGAGCTTTGCGGCCTTCGTGAAGGCGGTGTGATCTGAGCCGATGGTGTCGATCACCCCTCTCCGGATGCCGTCCCAGAGCATGTCCTGATCCCATTTGTCGCGCAGCGGTGGACCGCCGATCCAGAGGCCGACATCCGGTTGCTGATACTTTTGGGCGGTCGCATGAAGATAAATCGGGCGTGTTTCCGCATAGACCGGAAGTCCGCGACGCCGTGCGTCTTCAATAACCTTCAGCGCCCGTCCGGATGATACGTGAAGGATGTAGATGGGCGAACCGGTGGCCTCGGCAATCGCCATGCCGCGCTGCACGGCAAGTACCTCGGCGACGATCGGGGCACTCTGTGCGAAGTTATGCAAGGTGCCTCCGCCGCCGCCATTTTCGGTCATTAGACGCTCCTGCGCTTCTGCCATGATCGACCAGTCCTCGGCGTGAAGCATGCTGACCACTCCGGCCTTGCCGGAGGCGCGGAACGTCTTCATCCAGGCCAGCGAGTTCTTGTCGAATGTCTCTCTCGCCAGGAAATCCTCGCCGGTGCTGACGAACCCGCGCGCGGCGAGCACGTCGAAGGTCTTCTGCTGCGTCAACGGGTCCGGCGGACTCCCCGCCGGGACGCTCACGGGGTTGATGTTCACATGTATGAACATGTCGGCAATGGAATACTTCTGGATCGCTCCGATGACGCGATCAGCGTAGGCGTCGGGTTCTTCATTATTCTCAATCCGGATGAAGTCAGACACCGTCGTTATCCCACCGGCCAACGCGGCGGCAGAGCCGCTGGTGAGATCATCGGCATTGCCCTTCGGATTGGGCGGGACGACGGGTTGCAGGTTCAGATGCGTATGCGTGTCGACGATGCCGGGCAACAGCAGCATGCCGGAGGCATCGATCTCGCGCGCGCCTGGCGCGGCCACAAGCCTTGGACCGATCTCCACGATTTTCTCGCCGCGGATTCTGACATCGGCCTGCATGCGGCCGTCTTCGTTGACGACAAGACCGTTACGAATGACCAACTCCCCGGACGGCTGCGCCTGCGTCGCGCTGGATTGCATCATCAAGAACATCGCCAGGCACGCTACGGCCGCCAAGCAGGTCCTGACGGTGGCGGGCGATCTGCGGCCCGACCGCGCTCGTAAGAGAGATCCCATGGTTTCCCCTTTCGCTATGGAGATGAGTTGCGAAAGCCAGAGAGCTTAGTACCACTTCCATATCACGGTGACTTGGCGATGTAAGAAGATCGTTCGACTCTCTGGGGTGAAGGCGGAAGCTTCGTCTTGTGAAACCGTCCAATGCCGCAATGGGCCACGTGCTGCCAAGTGCCGGCAGCAAAGCGACCTATTCGATCGCCCTCGGCGGCAACCGAGGATGTCCGGCTACCCCGTCGCCCCTCTCCAACCCTATTGGTCTCGCACATGTTCGGCAACCGGGGAGTCGCACGGCACTTGCGACGGACCATAGATGGTCAGCCACGTTGACAGTGCTGGAAGCTTCATCTCAAACTCTACTCGCGACTGTCCGGGAGACGAA
>CAZILJ010000595.1:0-4110 GCA_964539915.1 uncultured Acidobacteriaceae bacterium
CAGCGGCGGTGCCGCCGTCAGCGCAGGGAGTGACCTATCTAATGACCGCGTAGGCGCCTGGCTTGGAGCGTACGATCCGCGTTAATCTTTGGCGATGTCGGTTGGCGGACGGGGGCGACCCCCGGCCGCACTGAACGTCACGGCTCACATCCCGTCGTAGTTCGGGCCGCCGCCGCCTTCCGGGGGAACCCAGGTGATGATCTGGTAGGGATCGGCGATGTCGCAGGTTTTGCAGTGCACGCAGTTTGACGGATTCAGGCTGATGCGCTTGCCATTCGGCTGGCTTGGGTCATCGACCATTTCGTAGACGTTCGCGGGACAGAAGTTCTGGCAAGGGCTGCCGTATTCCTTCACGCAACGCGTGTTGCAGATGTTGGTGTCATGGATGATCAGGTGCGACGGCTGGTCTTCTTCATGCTTCGTGCCGGAGTGGTAGAGGTCGGTGAGCTTGTTGAAGGTAAGTTTGCCGTCGCCCTTGGCCGGTCCGAGCAGGTGGGCTTCGGCGCCTCCTTCGGCGGGCAGCTCAGCCAGCTTGCGCATGTGCTGGTATCCGGGTTTCGCTGGATAGCGGTTGTGCAGCCCGCGCCCGCCGGTAATCATCTGCAGTCCGGTATGGAATATGCCCGCGTACATCCCGTGCTCGAATCCCTGATGCAGATTGCGGACCTTCCAGAGTTCTTCTTTGATCCAGCTCGATTCCACTTTCTTCTGGAACGCAGAAAGAGACGCGGCGGACGAATCATCTTTTGTCAGCGCTTCGAAGGCGGTCTCGGCAGCGAGCATCCCACTCTTGATCGCGAGGTGAATTCCCTTGAGCCGCGCCGAATTGAGGAAGCCCGCCGAATCGCCGAGGATCATCCACCCGTTGCCCGCGACGGGCGGGATGGCCCACCAGCCGCCGTACGGCATCGTCTTCGCGCCGTAGCGGATCATCTTGCCGCCATCGAGCAGCTTGGCGACGAACGGATGCAGCTTGAATTCCTGCAGCACTCGTTGCGGATCGAGTCGAGGATCAGCATAATCGAGCCCCGTCACGAAGCCGAGCGAGACGACGTTGTCCCTCGAGCCGTAGATCCACGCGCCGCCGTACTCTTTCGTGGTGAGCGGCCATCCCATGGTGTAGATCACTTCGCCCGCAGCGATACGGCCTGCGGGCACTTCCCAGAGTTCTTTTGTTCCGACGCCGTAGGTTTGCGGGTTTCGGTCCTTGTCGAGATCGAACTTCGAGATGAGCTGTTTCGTCAGCGAACCGCGCGGCCCCTCGGCCAGAATGACTGCTTTGGCCTGCAGATCGTATCCTGGCTCGAAGTTGGATTTGGGATGACCTTCTTTGTCGACGCCCTTGTCGTCGGTGCGGACGCCAGTAACCCGGTCGCCTTCGAAAAGTAATTGGGAGCCTGCGAATCCGGTGAAGACGGTAATGCCGGTCTCTTCGACCTTGCTGCCCAGCCACTTCACAAACTTGTTCAGCGAGATAACGTAATTGCCGTGATCGCGCAGAAAGGGCGGCGTCGGCAACTTGAATTTGCTTTTTTCGGTAAGAAAGTAAACCGCATCTTTCGTTACTTTAGCATCGAGCGGGGCTTCTCTTTCAAATCCGGGGAGTAGTTCGCGCATCGACCGCGGATCGAGCAGAGCTCCGGAAAGGCAGTGCTGGCCTATCTCGCGGGCCTTCTCGAGTACGTAAATGTTTTCTTTGCTGAGCTGCGAGTCGGGATGGGCCGCATTGTGCGCATCGATGAGTTGGGCCAGCCGCAGCGCACAAGCCATGCCCGCGGGTCCACCGCCAACGATCACAACATCGGCCGGCATCTGGGGACGTTCGATACCTTCAATCGGTTTGCGGAAGATCAGCATTCGTTTCGAGTTTCAGGTTTCGAGCTTCGAGTGTTCGGATGAGCCGACTAGCTTTCCCGTTCGATCGCGTCCAGTCTTACGCAATCCTATTGATTCGATGAATCCATTCAACCGCCTCCGCACTTTCAAGCAACGAGCCTCGCGCCCGCCCAAGGAAATGGCAGAACTCGCCACGAGTTAGCCTACCTTGCCCCTCAGCGATGTTGGAGGGAACAGAAACAGCGGCGCCGCGCAACTGTGAGGTCAAGCCCCTAGATCTCAGTCTCAGGGAACGACTCTGGGGCACGGTACAGGTCGCAAAAGGCCTTCGCCTTCCGCCACGCGATCTGACCCTGGTAATTTGTGACTCAACACAAACCCCTAGTCTAGGCGCGGACACTCGAAACCCGAAACCTGAAACTACCCTCCTGCCTTCGCCTTCTTCACTTCCTCAATCAACGGAGGAACGATGTCGAACAAGTTGCCCACGATCGCATAATCTGCGATTTCGAAGATCGGCGCTTCTGAATCTTTATTCACTGCGATGATCGTCCGCGAGCCCTTCATGCCGACGATGTGCTGGATTGCTCCACTGATGCCGAGCGCCAGATACAGCTTGGGAGCAACCGTCTGTCCTGAAGATCCGACCTGGCGATCCATTGGGAGCCAGCCGGAATCGCAGATGGGACGCGAAGCTGCCAGGTCGCCACCGAGCGCGTCCGCGAGTTGCTTGGCAATCTCGATATTCTTTTGTTCTTTGATGCCGCGTCCCACCGCCACGATGATTTCGGCTTGCGTAAGGTCAACTGCCTGCTTGGCTTCCTTGAAGACTTCCTGCGGCTTGTTCCGAGTGACGCCGTCGCCAATTTCAACGGCTACGATTTCGACGGGCGCCGCGCTCGCTCCGGCCTCCGCTTGATCGCCGCGGAAGGCGCCATTCTGAAACGTCGCGAACCATGGAGTGCTGCTGGTAAAGCTCACATCGGCGGCCAGCTTGCCCTGGAACATTTGCCGCGTGAAAACCAGCTTTCCGCCTTCGCTCTTGAAGCCAACGCAATCGCTGATGACCGTACGTCCCATGGCGGTGGCGAGTTTGGGCACAAAGTCGCGGACCTGGTAGGTATGCGGCATGAGCACCAGCTTGGGCTGCTTCGCGGTGAGGAATTGCTTGAGGGCCTCGGCGAACGCGTCGGGAGTGTAGGGATCGAGCTTCGGTGACTCGAGGGCATACGTCTTCGCGACTTTCTTGGCCGCAACTTCGGCGGCGATCGACGCGGCACTCCCGCCAACCACGGCGGCTTCGAGCGTCCAACCGGTAGCGGCTGCAATGGCTTGCCCAGCTGTGATGGTTTCCCACGAGACGCGATTCAGTTTCCCTTCGCGCTGTTCGACGACTACTAAGATGGTATCGGGCATAAGTCAGCTCTTAGCTACTAGCGCCTGGCAAAACACCTGTCCGCTCATTGAATCTTTCGAAACCCACTACTCACAGCACGCGCAATTCGTTGCGCAGTTTGTCCACCAACTTCTTCGCAATCTCTCCCGGCGAACCTTCGATGTGTTCGGTCTTTTTCGTTTTCTGCGGAATGTAGAGGCGCTCAATCTTCTGCAGATTGTCGCCGATCGCCGATTGCACTTCCGCCAGCGTCACCTTCCGCAGCGGCTTGTTCTTTGCCTGCTTGATGCCGATCAGCGTGGCGTAGCGCAGCTTGTTGATACCCGACTGAATGGTCAGCACGGCGGGGGTTGGCATGTCGACAAACTGGAAGTATCCGGCTTCGAGTTCGCGCTTCACCCGAATTCCGCTGTCGGTTTTCTCGATCTGCATAATGATGGTCGCGTGCGGCAATCCGAGCAACTCGGCGAGGATCACTCCAGTCTGCGCGTATCCATAATCGTCGGATTGCAGTCCGGTGAAGATGAGATCGAAGGTTTCGTCTTGGATCGCGGCGGCGAAAGCCTTGGCGGTGTTAAACGCATCAAGCCCGACGAACTTCGGGTCTTCCAGATGGATCGCGCGATCGGCGCCCTTGGCCAGGGCTTCGCGCAGAACCTGTTGCGCGCGCGTCGGCCCGCTGGTGATAACCACCACTTCGCCCTTATGCTTTTCTCTCTGGCGCAGCGCCTCCTCCAGCGCGTAGGCGTCTGGCTCGTTGACTTCGTAGGAGACGTCTTCGCGAATCCACGCACCGGTTTCGTTGAGCTTCAGCGGTGCGTCTTTCTGCGGCACCTGCTTCATACAAACCAGGATTTTCAAGACAATGACTCCTTGTC
>CAZILJ010000596.1:0-5772 GCA_964539915.1 uncultured Acidobacteriaceae bacterium
CACCTCACCGAGCACATGCCGGTCGGGTTGCGTCATGCGCTCGGTGTGCCGGATGACAGCCTGACATCACTATCGAACCCCGGGCCGAAAACCTTTTACAGCGCGCGGGTTCAGCCCATTTTCGCGGCACGCTGCGTCACCTGCCACGGCCCCAACAAGCATAAGGCAAATCTGCGGCTCGACAGTTACAGGGCACTCATGCGGGGCGGTAAGGATGGGCCAGTTGTGCAGGCCGGCAACGTCGAAGGCAGCGATCTGTTTCGGCGAATTACCTTGGCTCCCGACCACAGTGACTTCATGCCAAAGGAAGGCAAGCGGCCTCTATCATCGGACCAAGTGAAAGTGATCGAACTGTGGATTGGCGCGGGCGCCTCAGGCACGATAGCCACGGATGCTATCAAGGATGCGCCCTCCGGTTCCTCGTCTCCTGTCGCAGTGGCCGAAGTGACCTTCGAGGAGATTGATGCTGCCGAGGTTACCAGGCGAAGGGCGGAAATCGCTCCTTCGGTTGTTCAGTTGCAAAAGCGATTTCCTGATATTTTGGACTACGAATCGCGTGGCTCCGCCAACCTGCATTTGAATGCTTCGATGATGGGGCCCAAGTTTGGGGATAGCGATTTGGCAGCCCTGGCTCCGCTCACCGAACATATAACTTTAGCCGACTTCTCGCGCACGGCGATTACCGACCGTTCGGTGACCAGGATCGCAGCTATGAAGCGATTGCGCGTCCTGCGGCTTACGAATACAGCAATTACCGACGCTACGATCGAAGGGCTGGGCGCGCTGGATCAACTTGAATCGTTGAATGTTTTTGGCACGCGGGTCACCTCCGCAGCCTTGCCGACTGTGGCGAGCCTGCCCAAGTTAGCGCAGTTTTATGTCGGCCAAACTGCGGTTCCGGCCGGAGCCTCGATCCCGCCCACTTTGACGGGTAAGGTTATTTTTTGAGTGCGTCAGCGCGATCACTGTTCAGCGCGTTTCGAATCCATAAAGCCGTTTCAGTCCGGGTTTGGTTTGCAGTACGGCGAGCCCGCTGCGCGTGACTTTTGTCCCAGTCAGGTTGAGTGACTCTAACTTGTCGAGCTTCATCAGTTCTTGCATTCCGGCGGAAGTAACCGCTGTACTGGAAAGATCGAGGAATCTCAGATTGGAAAGGTTTGCGATTGCCTGCATCCCTTTATCCGTAACCTTCGTGCGTGCGAGTTCCGCGTCTACAATCAGGTTGGCGACTGGCGCAAGCTGCGCCAAGGTGTCGTCGTTGCAACGGCCCGGCGCGCTTGCGGTACGCAGGATCAGTCCATCGGTCGGAGTCTGCGAGCGCGGGACGAGACGTAAGCCCAGGGAAGATTCAAGAGCGGCGATCGTCTTTAATTGCGGCCGATAGTCGGCGGTCAACGGCCGTGAAACCGGTTTCTCCTCAGCAGACGCAGGCAATCCTCGAATCGCGGACTCCGCCAATTGGGTAGTAGCTCCGGCTGAGATCCAGAGTTCGATGATTTTGATTTCTGCCGCAGTAAGAGCTGGTTTTCCTTCCGCCGGCATGAAGTCCTTGCTGTCTGGTGGCAGCGTTACACGCCGAAATAGCTCGCTGCTGCCGGTCTCGCCGGGTCGGATTACAGGGCCGTCCTTGCCTCCGTGCATTACATGTTCGTAAGTATCCAGTCGCAACTTGCCCTTGAATTTTCCGGCGTTGTGGCAAAGAACGCACTTATCTTCGAAAATCGGCTGCACCCGCATCCCATAAAAACTCGTAGGGTCAACCTCGGATTGTTCTTGGGGCCCGAACCAGCGACGCAGCGGCTGCGGGGAATGCTCGGTCAGGAAGGTATCGCCGTGAGTCAATTTGCCGCCCTGATCACTCGTCCAAATCAGCAAGCCGACCATTGCCGGCAAGGCGATCGCATAGGTGGTTCGTCTCCAACCATAGAGGCCCAAGCAGGCCAGGCTGGCAGCTGCGAGTGACGCGCCGCCCCACATATGCCGCGTCACTAAAGAACCCTCATAACCTCCGCTCCAGGCTAACAGCCACCCGAGCCAGGCAGAGCCGATCGCGGCAGCGGTCGCGAGCCCCAGTACGAATATCGCGGACTGACGCAGGTGCCGTCGCTCGGGAGCAAGCGCGGCGAGTTCGAGCAGCGGCACCAGCAGAAGCAGCGCAATGGGCAGGTGCACTACGAGCGGATGAAACCGGCCCAGGAACTGAGCCAGCTCGGCTCGCTCCCGGCCATCGGGCGCAGCGTAGATCAACAGGATCAATAACGGGAAAATCGCCGCAAAACCGGTGCCCAGTATCCACGCACGGACTCTAAGTGACATGCGGATTCCATTACGTCCTGCGCAGAAGGGTGATTCGTCCGATCGGCAACCATTCGGCTACCAGGATGTCGCCATTGTGTAGAAAGATAGCGTCATGAGGCGTGATGAACTTTCCAGGCGTGAATTGGGCACGCGACTGGCTGCGCCGCGATCCCACTTCCCCGTTCTCTGCCTTCCCATCTCCCAGTTGCGCCACCACATTGAACTCGCGATCGAGAATACACACCTGGCTGTCCAGATCGGGACACACCATCCACTCAGCTTGAGTATGGAAATTACAGGGCATGCGCAGGCGGGCTTCATCCTTGATGGTGCGCAAATGAGTGCCGTCGAGCGTGAATGTTTGAATGCGGCGGTTTCCGCGGTCGGCCACTACCAATATTCCTTCTCCGCGAGGATCAACCCATAACCCGTGCGGGGTATCGAGCTCTCCGTCGCTGTGTCCTGGCTTGCCGACCTCACCCAGGAATTTTCCAGCGATCGAAAAACGGAGCATGTGGCTCGAGCCGTAGCCGTCGCCCACGTAAAAATCGCCGTTTGGAGCGAACGCGACATTTGTGGGCACGAAGTCGATGGGCCGCTCCGCATAATTCTTGTCTTCTCGAGGATAGCCATGTACCCAAATTTCCTCGCCGGCGAGGGTGGTCTTTACCACCCGGCAGCGGTTGATATCGCAATGGTAGAGAAATTCGGTCTTACCCTCGCGGCGCAGTTTCAGTCCGTGCGCCCCGCCTCGAAAGCCCTCGCCAAACGCACGAACGAAGCGGCCTTTCTCCTCGAAGACAACAATCGCTTCGCCGCGCATGCTCGACTTGTGGACGGTGTGACCTACATAGATATGGCCTTGCTCGTCCTGGCAGAGCCCGTGCGTATCTCCCCACACCAGCCCTTCGGGCGGGACCAGCCAATCGTGGACGCACTCGTAGGTGTGCGCGCCGGAACCCAGCACAGGAAGGCGAGAGCCCGACTTGTCAGAAGTCTGGAGACTGAAAGACGGCAGAGCGGCCGCCAGCCCGGCAGCCGAGCATGCTTTCAAGAATGAGCGGCGAGTTTGTTTGTCCATATCGTACTCAACTAACTCAACAGACCGGTTACCACCTTTGCCGGAATCACTCCGGTAAATTTCTGGTCCAGTCCTTGAAACTTGAAAGTAAGCTTCTCGTGATCGATACCCAACAGATGAAGCAACGTGGCGTTGAAATCACGCACGTGCACCGGATCGCGAACGGTGTTGTAGCTGTACTCGTCCGTCTCACCGTAGGAAACGCCCCGGTTCGCGCCGCCGCCTGCCAGCCAAACGGTGAAGCAGCGCGGATGATGATCCCGCCCGTAGTTGGTTTTGGAAAGGCCGCCTTGACTGTAAACCGTGCGCCCGAACTCCCCGCCCCAGATCACTAGCGTATCGTCCAGCATGCCGCGTCGCTTCAGATCGGTCACGAGGGCATAGCAGGCACGATCCGTTGCCAGACACAGTTTGGGTAACATGCCGACCACATCGCCATGCACATCCCAACCGCGCTGGTAAATCTGCGTGAAACGAACTCCCCGCTCTGCCATGCGGCGGGAGAGGAGGCAGTTATAAGCGAAGGTGCCAGGCTTCTTCCCCTCTTCGCCATAAAGCGTCCACGTGCTTGCGGGTTCGTCGCGCATGTCAGTGAGTTCGGGGACTGAAGTTTGCATGCGAAACGCCATCTCGTACTCCTGAATGCGCGCGTGAGTCTCGGGATCGCCCATATCCTCGTAGGTAAGCTGGTTGATGGCATCAACACTGTCAACCAACGCGCGGCGCGTTCCACTGCTCATGCCTTGCGGATTGTCGAGATAGAGCACGGGTGCGCCTTCGGAACGGAAGGCCACACCCGAGTACTCGTTCGAAAGAAACCCGCTGCTCCACAATTTCGGAGAAATAGGCTGCTGGTTGGAGTGCGGAATCAGCGCGGAATTGAGCACCACAAAAGTTGGGAGGTTCTCGTTCATACTACCCAGGCCGTACGATAACCAGGACCCGAGCGAGGGCTTGCCGGGAATCATGTTGCCCGTATTCATCAGCAGGATTGCAGGCTCGTGATTGATCGCGTCGGTGTGTAAGGAGTAGACCAGAGTCAGGTCGTCAACCATTTTGCCGGTATAGGGGAGCAGGTCGCCCACCCAACGTCCCGACTTGCCCTGCTGGGTGAACCGCCAATGCGACGGGGCCACGGGAAAGCGGGCCTGGCCGGCAGTCATTCCCGTCAGTGGCTGGTTGCCGCGAACAGAGTCGGGAAGATCTTTATCGTAGAGCGACGCCAGTCCGGGCTTGTAGTCCCACATGTCCATCTGCGGAGGGGCGCCGGACATGAAGAGATAAATGCAGCGCTTCGCGGCGGGCGGAAAATTCGGCAAATGCAATGATTCCGGAGCCGGAAACGCTGGTTCGGAGGCGTGCGCGACGCCACCGAGGAATCTGTCACCCAGCAGAACCGCTAAACCGGCCCATCCCAGAGTCTTGCCCATGCGGCCAAGAAAATGGCGCCGGCTGGCCAGTCGCAGCCATTCATCACGCATGGATTGTGGGATCGGCAGATCGTAAACGGATGGGCCTTCGCCTCGATTATCGCAGCAAGCACGATCGCAACCCAGATGCCCCGTCTCAGGCGTTTTGGGAATCATTTGTTCACCACTGCATCCAGATTCAGAGCTGCGCTCGAAACCAGCATCCATGCCGCCAGTTCGGGGGCTGGAATTGCTCGGTCAACTTTGCTCTCGCCGACATTCAATAGTTGGGCGGCAGCCCCGGGGTCTCTGGAGTAAGTCGTCTGAAATTTTGTCAGCGCGCTCTCCAGAACAGTCTTTTCTTTAGAACTCCACTCGCGGGAGAGCAATATCCGCCCCAGATAATCGAGCCGGGCGTCTCCGTTTGGGGACTCGCGAATCAAACGTTCCGCCAGCTTTCGCGAAGCCTCCAAGCGCAACGGTTCGTTCATCGCCACCAGCGCCTGCAAAGGAGTATCGGTGCGCTGCCTGCGGGTGCAGGCGGCATCGCGCATAGGAGAATCGAAGGTATCCATGTCGGGCATGGTGGCCATTCGTTTCCAGAAAGTGTACAGGCTCCTTCTGTAGAGCGCGTCTCCATGGTCTTGCACATATTTTCTCGTGTTGCTGGCGTCGTGGCTTCCGTCCCATATTCCGGGTGGCTGATATGGTTTCACGCTGGGTCCACCGAGTTTCTCCACCAGCAAACCGCTGGCCGCCAACACTGTGTCTCGCAACATCTCGCTATCCATGCGGAAACGCGGGCCCCGGGCAAGAAGACGGTTCTTGGGATCCTTTTCGGCAAGCTGCGGGGTCACGCGGGCCGACTGCCGGTAGGTCGCAGACAGCACCAGTTGCTTGTAAAAGCGTTTCAGATCCCAGCCGCTATCGCGAAAATCCACCGCCAGCCAGTCGAGCAATTCCGGATGACTTGGCCGGGCTCCC
>CAZILJ010000597.1:0-2245 GCA_964539915.1 uncultured Acidobacteriaceae bacterium
AGGACAAGTTCGTCCCCCTCGAGAATGTAGATCAGGCAGGAGTCGCACTTGACGAGTCCCGAGGCGAATTCAACAACCCGGTTCAGAACTTCGTGAAATCCACCCGCGGTGCCGAGCCGGACACCGATCTCGTGCAGTACATCTACGTGTGAGTCCTCAACCGATATAAAGGGTTCCATGTCATACATTATCGATCTTGTAGAGATTATGTCTAATTCCAAATTTTGATGGACCTGATAAAGGATTTCCTTCGTGATTGTCACCAAGGTTTAACATCCTTTGCGGGTTTCGCGCATCGGATTGCGGATGGAGCAAACAACGAAATTTCTTGAACCGCTCTTGTGCTCCTGTGCTACACCATTGCCATGCCTGAAAAGATTGCACTGGTTACTGGCGCTTCCAGCGGCTTCGGCCTGCTGACCTCCCTTGAACTGGCGAAAGCGGGTTTCCGAGTCGTAGCGACCATGCGCGACTTGCAGCGCCGCAGCAGAATGGACGAGGCGATTGCGGCGGCAAATGTCGCGGCAAAGCTCGAGGTTCGCGCCCTGGACGTTACTAACTTTGACGCGATCCAGGGATTTGTCGACAAAGTGGTTTCCGACTACGGCCGGCTGGACGTTTTGGTCAACAATGCGGGCTTCGCGCTGGCCGGATTCGCCGAAGACATCAAGCTCTCCGAACTACGCTTCCAATTTGAAACCAATTTTTTTGGCGCGGTCGCAATGACCAAGGCGGGGCTGCCCACGATGCGCCGGCAGCGGTCCGGACACATCATCCAAGTTTCGTCGATCGTGGGATTGCATGGATCGGTCACGGTGAGTAGTTATTCGGCGTCGAAGCACGCGCTCGAAGGGTGGAGCGAATCGCTGCGCATGGAACTAAATTCCCTTGGCATTAAAGTCGTGCTGGTCGAACCGGGAGCGTTTCAGACCGACATTTGGACGCGCGGCGTTGTCGTGGGGGAACAGGCTACCCAGCAAACTTCGCCCAATATTCAGCGGAGTCTACGCATGCGCGAACGCATCCAGACGCTTCCCAAACGGGATCCAATGGAGGTAGCCCGGCTGATCGCAGCCATTGCTCAGAATCCGAACCCTAAGTTGCGCTATCTGGTGGGCCGCGATGCCAAGATTCAGCTAGCGATGAAGCGCCTTCTCCCCTGGAAGTGGCACGAGAAGGTCATAGCAAATTTTCTGAAGATCGATCAGGACCATTAACCACAAAGGGCACGGGGCGCGTGGAGGAAGTGGCCCCCTGTGCCCTCTCTGGTTAAGCCTTTAGGGCTTGGCGTCCAAGTCCACTGTCTTCACCGGCAAATCCCAGTGCGCGTCGAGGATTTCAAAGCGGCGCTGTTCTTCGCGCTGGAACGTGTCCTGATCGGGGTACATTTGCTTTTGCAACGCGGCCTCGTCAAAGGCTTCGTTAGCGACGGTGGCATTCTTGAAGACGATGGTCACGCGGAAATCCCAGCGGCCGTCTTCGGTCGTGTGATACCTGGGCTGCTCCATCCAGACTTTCGTGATGCGGCCCATCTCGGCTTCTTTCTTGAGCACCGGATAGTGGTTCTTCTTGAACAGCTTCAGAAATTCGTCGGCGTGGCCCCACTTCGCTTTGTAGTAGTACTCGACCACAAACGGCTTGTCCGTGGCTGAAGTGGACTGGGGGTACGAGGCGATCGGTAGGGCGATGGCGGCGAACAGCAAGGCAGTGAGAACGCGGCGCATGGTGATCGAAGACCTCCTGCGATGAGATTGATAGCCTGTACAGTAACACTTGCGTAGAGAGGTTGCCGGCAACGTCTCCGCTGGCCGCGCCCGAACGGTCGCGAGATAGACGCTCACACTTCCATTGAGGATGGGTGTTGCACGACGAACAACAGCTCATCCAGTCTTTGAAGATGGCGACCGCGCGCTGATTTCGGCTGAGGTGTCCGAACTCACCCGGATCTTCGCCGACGATTACGTGCAGTACGACGAATCAGGCAAGGCGTCGACCAAATCAAGATGTGATCGACAATCTGGGATCAGGCAAGACTCGCCTGGTATCGATGACCTCGACCGGGCGACACATCCGACGGCTGCGAGAAGATGTCGCGATCGTCCACCGATCGGGACAGGATGTCCCCGGGCAATCGGGCCAGCGCTTCTTTGTGCGCTGCGCCTTTTTGGACGTGGTGGTGAAGCGTGAGGGACAGTGGCGGATCGTAGCGTCTCAGCTGGCAAGATAGCCAGGCTGGAGGTTTCAT
>CAZILJ010000598.1:0-6823 GCA_964539915.1 uncultured Acidobacteriaceae bacterium
TGCCAACAAATGGGTAGACAGCGATCCGCTGTCGCTGTTACTAGGCAATACTGTCAAACTAAGTCGTTGTGATACGCACAAGGCATGAAACCAAACGATGGCAATGCAACCATCAAGCACCGACAAGTGGAAACCGGATACGGTTGGATTGCGTCACGACTTTTTTGCACTTGGACAACAACCCAGAGCCACGCGCAACGCAGGCAAAGGTGAAAAGATTGGCGTGGTCGGCGCCGGAGACGTATGGAGCAAGTTTATCTTGCCGGCGCTCGCTCAGCGTGGTTCGCAGGTATACGTTTGTGACAAGAAATTCGACTCATACAGCCGCCTCGAGATCCAAGCCAAGGAACAAGATGCCTTCTTGCGCTTGGTCAAAGAAATCGGCGCTCAAGATCGAATTGAAGTCGTCGTTGGGGGGATTGGCGCTCTGCGGGATGATCTCGACTACGTCTTAGTGCTCACCCCGCCGTCACAGCACCTTGACGTGATAATGCAACTAATGAGCTCGAAAAGAGGTGTGCCGATCGCTGTAGAGAAGCCACTGGTTGCAACACGGGAGCATCTGGATAAACTGCAGAAATTACTTCCCTATCCAATATATTGCATTGATTGGCAGGTTATGCACGCATTACCTCTTTTGGAAGCGTGCACCTCCGAGTTGTTGTTCGGCGGTGCATTTGCCGGAGCGGTGCAAACCGAGGTCTGCGATCATGCCGCTTATGCTGATTTTCGTTTCGAGCTAAAAAATGTCAGGAAAATCTCCGGCCGTCTTGTAGAAGGTGGCGCAAATCCGCTCGGTGATATCGATGCCAATCGAGAAAAGCGACCGGAATTATTTGATTTTGAGAAGGGCGGGGGCGTCCTATTTGACATGGCGGTGCACCCGCTGAACGTCCTCGCGGCATTGGGATTTCGCGTTGACGGCGTCGTTGAGGGATTTTTGGGCAGGCCCGTAAGGAATCAGCGCAATCAATATATAGCGGGAGTGTACGAGCGCTTCGGCAAGGAATTCGGCGAAACGACCGGTGAAACATACGGACGCGCCCTCCTGCGCATGGGCATCGAAGGAAGAAATCAAGGCATAGAGACCACAATCGAAGCCGCAAAGGGCGGCGCCGCGACCGACGGCCTGATAGCGCTCAGCGACGAAATGTACGAACTGCGGTGGGAGACGTTCCCTACCGAGCAAATTGGAAAAGGCAGCGGCAGCCAACTCGAAATCGAAGACCTGCGGAGCGGGAGGGTCATTGCGAGGTCGTCGCTCGCCGCAGACTGTTATGCGCTCATTATGGAACATATCAGCGTATTCGCAAAGAGCGGCAAGAGAGACGCAGTTTTTTTTACCGAGCACGCTCACGTGATTGGATCGATCCTTGATATTCACGAACACGCCCGCTCGCGAAGGATTGCAGCCGGTGAGATCGTGCGCCAACTGAAGATCGATCAACCGGACATTCGCAGAATTGCCTTGCGCAATTCCAATGGTATGACCGTCGAAATTACCAATTTCGGGGCGACGATCATCGCAATCGAAGTGCCAGACAGTTCCGGCCGATTCGATGACGTCGTTCTTGGGTTCAACGATCCGGAGGACTACAAGGCAAGAAAACATCCTCATTTTGGCGGGCTCGTGGGACGCGTCGCCAATCGCATTGCCAAAGGCAGATTTGAACTGGGAGAACAAGGCTACGTTCTTGCCCAAAACGATGGACAAAATCATCTGCATGGCGGAATCAAAGGGTTTGACAAGGCAGTCTGGCGAATTGAAGTACGGTCGGATAGCGGCGTGACGCTTAAACACGTATCCATCGATGGGGATGAAGGATATCCGGGCGAACTGACTGTCCAGGTAAAGTACATGCTGAATGACAGAAATGAGCTCCACATAGAATATGAAGCACGGTCGGACCGTGATACGCCTATAAATCTGACCAACCACAGTTATTTTAATCTAAAAGGAGAAGGGAGAGGCACGATTGCCGATCACTTCGTCCAGGTTTTCGCCTCGAAATACCTCCCGGTAGACGCCGCGCTCATTCCAACAGGTGTTGAACAAACCGTAGATGGAACGCCGCTGGATCTAAGACGGCTAACGCGTATCGCTGACGGTCTGGGACAATGCGCCCACGAGCAGCTCGCGATCGTCGGCAGGGGGTATGATCACAACTTCGTTCTGGACAAGACGCCCGGCCAAGGGAAGCTTCATATGGCCGCGCGCGTTGAAGAGCGCCAGACCGGGCGCGTGCTTGAAGTGGAGACAACGGAGCCCGGAGTTCAACTATACACAGGCAATTTCTTGGATGGGAGCATTCGTGCGAAACACGAAAATTCGACGTACGACCGGCATGCCGGTTTTTGTCTGGAAACTCAGCATTACCCTGATAGCGTCAATCATGACAGCTTTCCGACGACCATTTTAGCACGGGGTGAAACCTACACATCGGAGACTGTCTTCAGATTCTCCGTGCAGAAATCATCGGCGCGTTAGAACGTTTCGAGCCGAGCCCACATATCGAAACTGTCGCCAGTCTGTGCTTTGGCTGCTCCTTCAGCAACCGGCTCTGCATCTGCGGACCGAACGCCGGACGGAGTGCCGCCAAGCTGTGTCAGCTGCGGATATGGGCCAGCACGAGGTCGTTGACTTTACCGGCCTTTTCCATCTGCACCATGTGGCCAGCCTCCTTGATCACTTCGGCTTTTGCTGCTTCGCCAAGGGCGCTGGCATGTTTCGCGGGAATCACCCGGTCATTGGCGCCCCAGATCACGAGGGCCGGCTTTCCTGCATTCGCGAGCTCCCCCGCCAGCACATCGGCCTGCTGTCCATTCGGGAAGAGCGCGGCGGACAGCGTCGACAATGCTTGCTGGACGCCGTCGAGCCGCTTGTATTTGAGCACGTCCTCAACGAACTGTCTGTTGACGAGACCGGGATCATCGAAAAGTTGTTCGAGCACTGGCTTGAGGTCGCGGCGCGAAGTGCTCGTTACAAAACCTTCGACGTATCCGCCGTTAATGTCCTGGCCGAGGCCGGCCGAAGAGATCAAGGTCAACGATTTGACCCTTTGCGGCGCGTCAAGCGTGGCGCGCGCAACGACCGCGCCGCCCATCGAATGCCCGACCAGATGTGCATCGGTGATGCTCAACTTGTCCATGAAATCAATGAGCGCGCGCGACAATCCCTTAAGCGACGGCTCGGCGACAGATTTGCTCGATTGTCCGTGGCCGGGAAGGTCGAGTGCATAGACTGTTGCTTCGGTAGCCAGCGCGTCAATGTTGAATAGCCAATTGTCGAGATCGCCCCCAAACCCGTGCACCAGGACGACGACCTCGCCGCCTTCGCCGCGTTTGGCGAAGCGGAGCGGGCCCGCGGGTGTTTCAGTAAACTGGTAGCCGGGGCCAGCTTCCTCGTCGTCCATCTCGGCGGCGGGCGTGGTGTAGCCGCTGACAAAGGCGTCGACATCGGCGTCTGCTACGTCGTCCTCGGCGAGCACGCCGATGAGGGCCTTTACGGGATAGATGGCGTCCGGTTGGCCGATAATACGCCGCAAGGTGCCTGCGGAGCCGGCCTCGACGGCACTGGCGATCTTATCGGTCTCGACTTCGAGGATTGCATCGCCCACGGCCACGCGGCTGCCGAGCGGCTTGAGCCACGCCGTGATCTTCCCCTCACGCATCGACAAGCCCCATTTTGGCATGACGATGGGCTTTATGCGTTCCTCCGCCATCCGATCTGGTCCTCCATTCAGAATTTCGTCACGCGATCGTTTCGCTACGCCGCCATTGCCGGTTTCCTGGTTTTGGATACTGCTCCGACGATCGCGTCGGCCGAGGGGATGTACAAATCTTCCAGTACTGGCGAGAACGGCACCGGCGTATGCGGCGCCGTCACCATCTGCGGCGCCGCCTTCAGCGCGCCGAAGGCCTTTTCGGTCACACTGGCGACGATATCGGCAGCAATCGAACAGCGCGGATTAGCTTCGTCGACTGCAACTAATCGCCCGGTGCTCTCCACACTCTCGATCACCGTGTCCAAATCGATCGGCGAGAGCGTGCGCAGATCAATGACTTCCGCCTCGATCCCATTCTTGGCGAGTTTGTTCGCGGCCTCCAGCGCACGATGCACCATCAGTCCGTAGCCGACGATGGTAACGTCCTTGCCTTCACGCGCTACGTAGGCCTCGGCGAACGGAATGGCATACGACTCCGCCGGCACTTCGGTCTCAAGATTGTACAGATTCTTGTGCTCGCAAAAGATAACCGGATCATCATCGCGGATCGACTGGATTAGTAGTCCCTTCGCGTCATAGGCGTTCGACGGGCACACGACCTTCAGTCCCGGCACGTGCGTAAAGATCGGCGTGAGCATTTGCGAGTGCTGGGCCGCTGCGCGGAAACCTGCTCCGACCATGGCGCGGATCACCACGGGCGTCGTTGCCTTGCCGCCGAACATGTATTTGAACTTCGCAGCTTGGTTCAAAATCTGGTCGAAACACACGCCCATAAAGTCGAGGAACATCAGTTCGGCGACCGGGCGCATACCGCAAGCGGCCGCGCCGATGGCAGCACCGATATAGGCTGACTCCGAGAGTGGAGTGTCCATCACGCGGTCGCCGTGCTTGGGGTAGAGCCCTTTGGTAACGCCGAGCGGTCCGCCCCAGGCGTCGCGTTCACCTGCCGCGCCGGCACCGCCGGCCGTGTCTTCACCGAGAACGATCACGCTTGGGTCGCGGCGCATCTCCAGATCGAGCGCCTCATTGATCGCCTGCTTGAAACTGATTTTCCGTGCCATTGTCTTCGCTCTCCCTGGCCGTTCAATAGGCGACATAGACGTCGGTCAACAAGTCGCGTGCGGTCGGCAGCGGCGCGGCTTTGGCCGAAGAAACCGCTTCGTCGATCAGACTTTCGGCTTCGCGGTCGACGACAGAAAGTTCGGCGGCACTGACGACGCCCGCCTGCGTCACGCGCTGCGCAAATAGCTTGATGCAATCGCGCGTCGCGCGATTGCGCTCATTCTCGTCCGGCGCTTTATAGGTCTGTGCATCGCCCTCGAAATGGCCGAAGAAGCGGATCATCTTGCATTCAAGCAACGACGGCCCGCCGCCGGCACGGGCGCGCTTGATCATCTCGCCCGCGGCCTCGTATACCGCGAACAAGTCGGTGCCATCTACAGTTACGCCCGGCACACCGAAGCCGGCGGCACGGTCGGCGAAATTATCCACCGCGGTGGCATACCCCACAGCGGTTGATTCCGCGTAGCCGTTGTTTTCGACGACGAAGACAACCGGCAGGTCCCAAATCGCAGCGAGGTTCATACTTTCAAGCACGGTGCCCTGGTTGGCGGCGCCGTCGCCGAAGAAAGTGATCCCGACCCCGCCATTGCGGCGGAACTTCGCCGCGATCCCGGCGCCGCAGGCGAGCGGCGCACCGGCGCCCAGAATACCATTGGCGCCCATCATGCCTTTGGACAGGTCGGCGATGTGCATCGAGCCGCCCTTGCCGCGGCACGCGCCGGTGGCCTTGCCAAAGATCTCCGCCATCATCTCGTGCACGTCGACACCCTTAGCGATGCAGTGTCCATGTCCGCGGTGCGTCGAGGCGACGCGATCGACATCGGTGAGGTGCATCATGATGCCAGTGGCACAGGCTTCCTCGCCGGCATAAAGGTGAACAAAGCCGGGAATTTCACCGGTGGCAAACTCCACATGCAGCCGTTCCTCGAACGCGCGGATCGTGCGCATTGTGCGGTAGGCTCTGAGCAAGTCGGCCTTGGCCAGCGGGAACGGATTGTTTGACATTGTTCGCTTCCTCCTTCGGCGGGTGATTCATGTTTTTAAAAATGCGAGACTCTGTCGAGCCGTGCAAAAAGGTTACGTCGTTTCGCATTGCGCGATGATCTGTTTCACACGGTGCATGGGGCGAGCTGACCTGAGACGTGCATCAGACCACGGGTCGAAGCAAAGCGCATCACCGCGCTCACGTCGACGGTCCGGAAGGCGTTATCGATCACGGTAACGGCCAGCACTTGATGAGCGTCGAACACCAGTTCGCGTTCCCCGTCCAGCGCGACCGCGCCGGCGGCAAGCATCGGCGTAAACGGAATTCCGGCGGGCATGCGGCGCCAATTTTCGACGCCGATGGGCTCGACGAGCCCCGGGCCAATCGGTGCATGGACGACCGTCGGCGCCAGGGCCGGCGGCGCAAGCCGCACCATCATGCCGCCCGTCTCATCGCGGGCGATCTGCTCAAGCAAGCCCGCAATCGCTGCCAGGCCGATCACTTCTGGGTCGGCGAAAGTTACGAACAGCTCACGGACTGTCTCGCCGCGCCAGATGGCCCGAGCGCCGAGATACCGGTCAGTGACGAGCGCGACGTCCACAAGCGCAATCTCCGGCGCGCCGCCGTCAAGTGCAACCTCGATCTTCTTATTGAAGCCATACGCAATCTCCTTCGGTACTTTGCCGGTGGCCGCAAGCCCGGCGGCGAGCCCGGTGATCGTGGGTTCGCGATGCAGAGGAAACGCATTGTTGGTTCCGGTCGAAATGCCGGCGATCGGCACCGTGCCGCATTCAGTCACGACCGCCCGGTGGGTGCCGTCGCCGCCAAGGACGACGATGACCGCAACTCCGGCCGCACTCATCAGTCGGGCGGCGCGACGCGTATCTTCGACCGTCCCGGAGACCGGCATCTCTAGGAACGACAGGCGCGGGAAACGCGCCTCGCCGCAGCGGCGCGAATGTTCAATGCCGCGCATGACGTGAGAACGTATGCCGCTCATGTCCGGCATCATCACCACATCGGTAACGCCGGCGGCGGCGAGCGCGGCGAG
>CAZILJ010000599.1:0-3611 GCA_964539915.1 uncultured Acidobacteriaceae bacterium
TCCGGTTCCGCGATCCCCAGATCGAGATGGCACACGGAGCTGGAGGTAGAGCCAGCCGCAAACTCGTCGAAGGCCTTTTTGCTCCCCTGCTTTTTGGGGGCGCGTTCGGCCCACTCGGAGATGCCGCGCATGTTGACATCAACGGCACCAAGGTTGCGATCACTACCGACGGTTTTGTGGTGAAGCCGCTGAGTTTTCCGGGCGGTTCCATTGGTGAACTTGCGGTGAACGGTACCGTGAACGACCTGGCGGTTTCGGGTGCCAGGGCAGAAGCGCTCGTGGTCACCTACGTGCTCGAAGCCGGGCTGCCCACACCGGTTCTCGAAGCCGAAGTTCGTGCCATGGCGAAAGCCGCGCGGGACGCGGGTGTCCGGATCGCTGCCGGTGACACCAAGGTCGTCGAACACGGTAAGGCAGACCAGATGTACGTCACGACGACTGGCATCGGCCGGCTGCTTCATGAAGTAACCATCGATCCCCGCTCGGTGCGGGTCGGTGACAGGATTCTGCTCTCGGGCCCCATCGGCGATCACGGTATCACCATCTTGCTGGCGCGCGGTGAGCTTGATCTCGAAGCCGATCTTCGTTCTGACACTCGCTCCGTGCTCCCATTGGTCGAAACTCTCATTCGCGCCGCCGGACCTGGAATCCGCTGGATGCGCGATCCAACTCGCGGCGGCGCAGCTACATCTTTAAATGAGTTGGCGCGCGATTGCGGACTGGGGATGGTTCTTTTTGAAGGTCAGATTCCGGTGCGCGACGCCGTACGCGGTGCGTGTGAGTTGCTTGGACTAGATCCGCTGCATATTGCGAATGAAGGGCAGTTTCTGGCGGTTGTCTCCCCGGAGTACGTCGACGCCGCGATCAATGCACTGAACCTGGCCCCGGGTGGAAGTGAAGCGCAGGTGATCGGCGAAGTTCGCGAACAACCCGCCGGTACGGTGCTCGTCACCACCCTCTACGGTGGCAGCCGGGTCGTGGATATGCTCGTCGGCGATCCCTTGCCTCGAATTTGCTAGAGGGTGAAGAAGATGAGGATGAATTTTGTCAGAGGCAGACGCGATGGCAACAGCGTGTAAACTGACAAGCCAAATCGAAGAGCGCCTGCTCGAGCGAAACCAATTGTTTGAGGACTTCTTTTCGCGCGAGGCACCGCGCCTAGCGGAAGCTTGCCGCGAGATGTCAGAACGCTTTCTGCGTGGAGGGCGACTGCTGGCTTTCGGGCGCGGACCTTATGCCACGGATGCGCAGCACGTATCCGTGGAATTCGTTCATCCTGTGATTGTGGGCAAGCGCGCTCTTCCCGCGCTGGACCTCTCGGTTCTGTTTCACCCCTGGCTTGAAGCCATTCTTCGTCCCGAAGATATCGTCATGGGATTCGGTCCACCCGACGGCGATCCCGAAGTTTGGGCCAGCTTGCAGCAGGCGCACGGTCAGGACGCGATGACCTTCGCTTTGCCCGGCGTTGAGGGTTCCTACGCGGTGGGTGCAGCCACGCATGATCCGTTTATGCATCAAGAAATGATTGAGGTGCTCTACCACACGCTCTGGGAGACAGTGCACGTTTTTTTTGAGCACCGTGAACTGGGCCATGAAGTGGGAGCATCGGGATTCCTCTATCCATTTCTAGGGACGGAAAAGCAGGGAACCGGCGATCTGGTGGCTGAAGTGGCATCTTCGATCCTGATGAAAGTCCACGATGATTCCGCGCTGCGCGCGCAAGTAGCACGGGAGGAAGCCGACCAAATCGGTAACACGGCGCTGGCGATTCACGAGCGACTTGGGCGCGGTGGGAAGCTCATTCTTTTCGGCAATGGCGGGTCAGCCACCGATGCCAATGATTTCGCCGTCGATTGTGTACTCCCGCCGACGAGGTATCATTCCGTTCCCGCGGTTTCACTTTCTCTGGAACCGGCGAACATTACTGCCGTCGCCAATGATATCGGCACAGACGCTATTTTCCTTCGCCAGTTGATCGCTCAGGGTCGTCCGGAAGATGTTGCGATCGGCATTTCCACCAGCGGAGGATCGCGCAACATCATTATGGCCCTGGAGGAAGCCCGCAAGCGGAATATGTTGACCATCGCGCTCCTCGGCTACGACGGAGGCGAGATCAAACGCAAGAGACTGGCTGACTTTCCCCTGGTGGTGAGCTGCGACTATATCCCGCGCATTCAGGAAGTACAGGCATCGATCTATCACGTCATACGCGAATCGTTGGAGGTGTTGAACCGTGCCCAGGCTTGAACTCTATGGGACTGCGCGCTGTCCCCACACCGGCGAAATGCGCGAGTGGCTGGAGTGGAAGCGCAGTGAGTTTGTCGAGTATGACGTGGAATCCGATCCGGTAGCGCGGCGACGCATGCGCGAGATCACTCGTGGACAGCGCACCGTGCCCATCCTGGTCGAGGACGGCAAGGTAGTTCAAGTGGGGTGGCAAGGTCACGGTTGCATCGTCGATTTGTAATGGCGACGAGCAAAGCGGACGAGTGGACCACGAAAACAACATGATGGCCAGTGCTTGTTCCATCCGAGTTCGGGGGGTAGTGCAGGGCGTGGGTTTTCGTCCTTTTGTCTATCGCCTGGCCCGCGCCAACACCCTGAATGGATGGGTGCTGAATGCGGAAGAGGGCGTTGAAATTCATCTCGAAGGCGCTGAGACTGGTCTGGAAGCATTTGTTCGGGACCTGAAAGCACAGCCGCCACCCGCTGCCAGCATCGCGGAAATCGACGTGCGCTGGGCGGAGCCAGTCGGTCTGAGCGAGTTCACCATCCGCACGAGCCAGCGTCGGGAACGACCGACGGTTCGAATTTCACCGGACCTGCCCGTTTGTGATGATTGTATAAGAGAGCTTTTCGATCCCGCTGACCAACGCTATTGGTATCCGTATATAAACTGCACCAATTGCGGGCCGCGCTACACCGTCGTGCTAGCTCTACCTTACGACCGGTCGAACACTACAATGAAGGACTGGCAGCTAGACGACTATTGTGCCGGGGAATATTCTAACCCCGGCAATCGTCGTTTTCACGCGCAGCCGCTAGCCTGTACAGCATGCGGTCCGGGCTATTATCTTCACCCGCATCTTCATTCGAACGATGAAACCGCGGGCGGAAATGAAGGGAGCATCCGCCGGGCCGCCGAGATGCTTCATGCCGGCGCGATTCTCGCGGTGAAAGGACTCGGCGGGTACCACCTGGCATGCGATGCCAGGAATCCCACAGCCGTCGCGGCTTTGCGGGATCGCAAGTACCGGAAAGAAAAACCCTTTGCTTTGATGGTGCGGGATGTCGAGATGGCCCGCACCCTAGTCGAGCTTTCCTGCGAAGCGGAAACGTTGCTGACTTCCGTCGCTCGTCCCATCGTGCTCGCGCCCGCACGAATCAAACTCAGCGGAATTGCACCGGAGAACAACGAACTCGGCGTGATGCTGCCCTACACGCCGTTGCATCACTTGCTGGTCGCTGCTGGCGCTCCGGAAATCATGGTCATGACCAGCGCGAACCGGTCGAGTGAGCCCATCGCTTACGAGGATGAAGACGCATTGCAGCGGCTCACAGGAATCGCGGACTCGTTTCTGATGGGGCAGCGGCCCATTGCGCGCCGAGTG
>CAZILJ010000600.1:0-6728 GCA_964539915.1 uncultured Acidobacteriaceae bacterium
CCCCCGCCGCGTGCCATTGTGATCACAGCCCGCGTGACGCAATATATTGTCGTTGCATCAGACCCCGGGTCAACGCAAATGCTTGAGCTCAAACCCAGACCGACCGTCCCAACCTCACAGGCCCGGGTATCTCTGGAAAGCTCGCAACCTCGCAAACTTATTCTTGCTCTCGCGCTCCTTCTGGTTGCGCTGCTTGTGGTTCTCGTGACCGATCGGCAGTTTTGGTTTGGCTCGAGCCAGTTGATCTTAGACTCCGATGGTAGTGAAACGGAGGTAGCGCCAAGTGCGAAGACGGCTCCGCCCGCTTCGAATCCGTCGCAACCAGCACCAGCGGCCGCGATCGCGGCGAAAAAGCACCTTGCTGCATCACCCTCTTCCCAACCCAAAACCGAGCAGACTCCCGCTGTCGTAACGACGCGAACTGTCCTGCCTCCGATGGACGTTGAAGTGATCGCTCGCGACACGCACCGGAAACTTCATCCCGCCACCGGCTCCTCAAAATTGGAGATTACGCATTCCGAAGCAAACTCCCAGACTCAGCCCACTGGGAACTTGGGTGTCGCAAACAATGCAGCCGAGCGCGAACGGATCGCCGATGCGAACCCGCCTGCGCCGTCTTATCCGCTGCTGGCGCAGCACATGAATGTGCAGGGATCGGTGGTGTTGCAGGCCATCATCGGAGCCGACGGCGTCGTTCAGGATCTTCGCGTGCTGGCCGGTCCCGCGATCCTCGCCGCAGCCGCGCAACAGGCGGTTCGCGAATGGCGCTTCAAGCCGGTCTTGCAGAATGGCCAAGCGGTGGAAACCAAAGCCAAGATCACCGTCAACTTCACGATCAACGTATCGGACGGTTCCGCAAAGACGACTTTAGCTGACAGCCGATACGACGGCATCCGAATCCTCAGCCGTTAGCCTTGATCATCTGCTCAGCATGTTTGCGCGAAGTCTCCGTCAGCTTCGCCCCGCTCAGCATGCGCGCTACCTCTTCGGTGCGCTCCTCGCCCGTCACGCGGCGAATACTCGTGCGAGTACGCCCGGCGGACGCCTTCTTCTCAATCACGTAATGATGATCGCCGAACGTGGCAATCTGCGGCAGATGCGTGACGCACAAGACCTGGCTGGATCGCGCCAGCGATTTCAATTTCCTTCCGACTGCTTCCGCGGCGCGTCCACCGATCCCGGTGTCGATCTCGTCAAACACCATTGTCTTCTGGGTTCCCCATTTCTCGCGTCCTTTGCGCGAAGCGGGGTCTTTCGCTCCAATCGCCCTGGCACGAGGCGATTCTGCCTCAACGCTGGCCTTCAGAGCCAGCATCACCCGCGATAGTTCGCCCCCCGAGGCGATGTGTTCCAGTTGCCGCAACGGTTCTCCCGGATTGGTCGAAATCATGTACCCAACCTGATCGATACCCGATGGAGTCCAGTTCCCTTCCTCCTCTGAACTTGTCATCTCGATGCGAAACGTGGACTTCATCGCCAGATCGTTGATCTCCGCCTCCACCAACTTCTCGAGCCTGCGGGCCGCGTCTGCCCGCTTTTTCGAGAACTGACGCGCCGCGCGCAGGTAATCGCCAGCCGCCTTCGCCAGTTCGTTCCGCAACCCGCGCAGAATCTCGTCTTTGTTTTCAACCTCAGAGAATTTGCGCGAGACATCCACCCCGAACTGGATCACCGCCTCCAGAGTCGGCCCGTACTTACGCTTCAGCCGGTCCAGCAGCGCCAGTCGATCCTCGACCTGCGCCAGATGTTCCGGCGAGGCATGGATTCCACCGGCATAATCTCGCACCGTGGCTCCCACATCCTCCACGCTGATGCGCGCGGTCTCAAGCGCCGCCAACGCATCCTGAAACTTGGGCTCGTACCGCACCAATTCTTCGACTTGTTTCTGTGCCGCGCGCAGTGACGACGCGGTCGAGCCGTTACCCTCGTACAAAAGATCGAACGCATTCATCGCCGCGTTGTAGATTTTTTCGGCGTTCGCAAGCACACGCTTTTCCGTCTCCAGCTGCTCATCTTCTCCGCACTGCAACCGTCCTTCCTCGATCTCACGTTTCTGAAAAATCCAGAGATCGACCAACCGCAACCGGTCCTGTTCTCCCCGCTCGAGGTCTTCGATTCGCGTGCGAATTTCTTTCCACGCCGCAAATTTGGTTTCCACGGCCTCCAGTTCGCTGCCCTCAAACGCGTCCAGCAATGCCAAACGCGCCGGCCCGTCAAAAGACAAAATAGATTCGTTCTGAGCGTGAATCGTCGCCAGATAAGGCGCCAGCAGCCGCAGTACAGCTACGGTTGCGGGCTGATTGTTCACAAACACCCGGCCTTTTCCGCTGGCCGCAATTTCGCGCCGCAGAATCAGCGCTCCGTCGTCCGACTCGTCTAACCCATTGGCTTCGAGAATTGCGGCCAGGGGCTTCTCAGCGGCACCCTCCGCCTCAAAGAGCGCCGATACCATAGCACGCTCGGTCCCATCGCGAATCACGTCGCTCGAAGCTTTGTCGCCCAACAACAACGCCAGCGCATCCACCAGGATTGACTTTCCCGCCCCGGTTTCGCCGGTCAGCAGATTCAACCCCGGCCCGAACTCCACCACCAGGTTGTCGATCACCGCATAGTTCTCCAGCCGCATTTCAATCAGCACGGTTCAATCCTGAAAACCCGAAGTTTTCGGCAGCATAGCATGAAAGCAATTGGCCGTCCCGTACCGCGCTAGGTAGCCCCAGGTAGCCTCGGAAGCGCCCTAAGACGGTAGCGCTACCGAGGGACCGTCCTGAGCTTGTCGAAGGAGCGACGCGCCCTCGGAGTCCCGTTATTCCACCTCGAGGTCCTTGCTGTTCCAAAAAGCGCTGCTCCGTACGGCACCGCACCATCGCTGTACGCCATTACCCAAGACGATGCCATGCCCTTGATTTGAAACGAATTCACAGCCAACATCATCTAAGCAGCCAACATCATCTAAAATATCTTGATGGCGATTGCTGGGCAGTATGCGTTTCGGGCGGACGCGCGCTCCTTGCCGGCGACCATGCGGGCGGCGGTGTACCGCGGCGTAAATGATGTCCGCATGGAGACCGTTCCCGTTCCTAAGATTGGTTCCGCGGAGATGCTCGTCCGCGTTCATTCCTGCGGCGTCTGCGGCACCGACCTCAAGAAGATTGCAACCGGATCCCACCCTGCTCCCCGCATCTTTGGACACGAGACCTCAGGGGTGGTAGCGGCGGTCGGCGATGGCGTCCGCGATTACCGCCCGGGCGACCGCGTCATGGTCTTCCATCACATCCCTTGTGGCCAATGCTTCTACTGCCAGAACAAGACCTTTGCACAGTGCTCCACCTATAAGAAGGTCGGCTGCACGGCCGGATTCGAGCCTTCCGGTGGCGGTTTCGCCGAGTACGTTCGCGTTATGGACTGGATTGTCGAGCACGGCACAGTTCGCATTCCAGAGGATGTCTCCTTCGAGCAGGCCTGCTTCGTCGAACCGGTCAACACCTGCATGAAGGGAATCCAGGCCGTGCGCCTGCGCCCGGGAGAAACCGTGCTGGCCATCGGCCAGGGGCCCATCGGCATTATATTGAGCGTGCTCGCCAAGCGGGCCGGAGCTACCTTAATTACTTCCGATTTGTATCCCGAGAGGCTTAGAATAGGATCAAGTTGTGGAATAGACCTTACAATTGATGCTTCGAGGGCAGACGTAGTTACGCGTGTCCGCGAGTTGACCGAAGGGCGGGGCGCCGACGCGGTAATACTTGCGGTGGGGGGTAATTCCCTGATTCAAACCGCGATGGACGCCGCCCGCCCCGGTGGCCGGATTTTGCTTTTTGCGCAGACGCAACATGGGGAGACCGTGATTGATCCCGCAGCCATCTGTGTCGATGAGAAGACCTTGCTGGGGTCCTATAGTGCATCGGTCGATTTACAGGAAGAGGCGGTCCGCTTTGTTATGAACCGTGAAATGGATCTGGAACGGCTGGTCAGTCATCGCTTCCCGCTCTCCGAGAGCCCGCAAGCCTTGGACCTGGCTGCCCACCCCAAACCTTCGTCAATGAAGATCATGATTCAGCCCGGCAGTATTTGGGAAGGAAGCCAGCAGTGAACGGAAAAATGACCGCAGCCGTCTTGTACGGCAAAGAAGACCTCAAGATCGAAAAAGTACCCATCCCTCGCGTGGGTGATGGCGAGGTTCTGGTCAAAGTGCAAGTTGCCCTGACCTGCGGTACCGATCTCAAGGTCTACCAGCGCGGCTATCACGCCCGCATGATCGTTCCTCCCGCTCTGTTTGGTCACGAGCTCGCGGGAGTCATCGAGGAAGTTGGAGCCGGCGTCAACGGCTTCAAGAAGGGCATGCGGGTTGTGGCACTCAATTCCGCTCCTTGCCAGATGTGCTTTTACTGTTCCAAGCATCAGGAGAACCTCTGCGAAGATCTCCTCTTCAACAACGGCGCCTATGCGGAATACATTCGCGTACCCCGCCGCATCGTTGAGGCGAACATGCTGATCATCCCGCCCAATGTCAGCGTCGAAGATGCCGCCATGACCGAGCCTTTGGCCTGCGTCCTGCGCGGCTTGCATGAAACCGGCGTTGAGATCGGCGACACGGTCACCATCCTCGGCGGCGGCCCCATCGGTCTTATGTTCGTGCAAGTAGCTCGCGCGATCGGCTGCAACGTAATTTCTGTCGTCAAGCGCGACGGACAGGTCGAAGCCGCCAAGCATATGGGCGCTCACGAAATCATCCAAACCACAAAGGTACCCAACGTCGTCGATGCCGTCCGCGCGCTTTCCCCGCAGAAACGTGGTTGTGACGTAGTGATCGAAGCCGTCGGCCGGCCCGAAGCTTGGGAATGGGCCGTCGACATGGTGCGAAAAGGCGGCACCGTCAACTTCTTCGGCGGCTGCGCCAGCGGAACCAAAGTGCAACTTGAGACCAATCGCTTGCACTACTCCGAAATCACTCTGAAAGCGACGTTCCACCACACGCCGGAAACGGTTCGCCGCGCCTTCGGATTGATCGCGGCCAAAAAGATTCGCCCCACGGACTACATCACCGGCGAGGCGCCCCTATCGCGCCTGCAGCAGGTTCTGCGACACATGCTGAACCGCGGCGGCGACATCAAGACCGCGATCATCCCCGGTCACTGAAGTGGGGCCGGGATAAGGCAGAGCGTTTTGTCATGGAGCGGCGTCGAAGGATACCTCGCCTGTCTCCGCTCCCATGAGCGCGAAGAGGAATTCTCACGACGCTGCAGGGGTTTGAAGGATTTCGGCTTTGCGCGCTGAACTTGAATGACTCAACTGGCCACCCAAAATCCGCCGCTCGAGGCCTCCCGCGCGCTTGGCTGGAGCCGCTTGCCCGCCGATTACGCGATCCCCGAAACTCCACCGACCCCAGCTGAAGCCCGCGAATACTGCGCCCGACTGGCTCGTACGCACTACGAAAATTTTTCCGTCGCAAGCTGGTTCCTTCCCCGCCGCCTTCGTCAGCATTTTTTCAATGTCTACGCCTACTGCCGCATCTCCGACGATCTGGGCGACGAAGTCGGCGACAGCGCCACCTCCCTCGAACTGCTTGAGCAGTGGGAACGCCAGCTCGACGCTTGTTACGACGGTGTGCCAAGGCATCCTGTTTTGGTCGCCCTGGCTGAAACCGTCCGCCGGTTCGATATTCCCAAACACGAATTTTCTGACCTGCTCCGCGCGTTCCGCCAGGATCAGACCGTCACCCGCTTTGATACATTCGATGACGTGCTGAGGTATTGCCGCTACTCCGCGAATCCCGTAGGCCATCTCGTCCTCTACCTCTGCGGATATCGCGACGCCGAACACCAGCAGTTGTCAGACTTCACCTGCACGGCATTGCAACTGGCCAACTTTTGGCAGGACGTGACCCCCGATTACGCCAAGGGCCGCATCTACCTCCCGCTCGAAGACCTTCGTCGCTTCAATGTCACCGAAGACGACATCGCGCGCAGCCAGAACACTCTCGCCTTCTGCGCGATGATGAAATTCGAGGTCGAGCGTGCCCATGATTGGTTCCAACAGGGTCTGCCGCTGATTGGAAGAGTCGATTCCGAACTGGCCATCGATCTGGATTTGTTCAGTCGTGGCGGACAAGAAATCTTGCACGCCATCGAGAAGCAGGGCTACGCGGTTCTCGGAAATCGTCCCTCGATCTCGAAACCACGCAAGCTGGCCCTGGTCGCGCGCGCCGCAGTCGGAAAGCTCAGGGCAAGCGCTTTTGGAGGAAACCGATGAGCGCGGGCACGCAGCAGGTGCCGATTCCCTGGACCCCTGCTCCACCTCAGCTCGTCATGGCGTATTCCGTGTGCAAAGGGATCACCCGGACGTCAGCGAAAAATTTCTACTATGCATTCCTGGTCCTGCCCCGCCGCAAGCGCCAAGCGCTATGCGCCGTCTACGCCTTCATGCGTCGCTGTGACGACATCGCCGACGATTCCACGCTCGCGCTGTCCGACCGCCGTCAGAAACTCGATACTTGGCTGGACGCTCTTCATCGCGCGCAACAAGGCGAACCAACCGATGACGCCATTCTTCTTGCTCTGACCGATGCCCAGCGCCGGTTCGCCATTCCCGCCGGATTGCTCGACGAGCTCGCCCACGGCACGGCCATGGACGTTGAACAGGAAGAGAACTCCGCGCAAACCACCAGTGCTCCCGGCCTCACCATTCAATACAGAACCTTCCAAGACCTTCGCCTCTACTGCTATCGCGTC
>CAZILJ010000601.1:0-1534 GCA_964539915.1 uncultured Acidobacteriaceae bacterium
CATCACGCTCTTCACCAATCCCGTGGTGATGTCTCGAAGGAACAGCGAGTCGATTGAAGCCTGGATGTAGCGCACCAGAATGAAATCCGCCTGAGTCACGCCGAACAGTGACCCTCCGAGAATGCCCATGACGTTGGCCCAGATGGTCAGGCACGGCAGCATGACCATCATGGCCAGGAACTTTGGCGCGACGAGAAAACGGATCGGGCTGATCGCCATTGTTTCCAGTGCGTCGATTTCCTCGCTCACTTTCATGGTTCCAATTTCCGCAGCGAACGCAGAACCGGAGCGCCCGATCACAACAATGGCGGTGATTAAGGGACCGAGCTCGCGGGACATCGTGACAGCGACTGCCGTTGCCACCGCGCTGATCGCGCCAAATCTGCGAAGTTCGTAAGCCGCCTGAAGCGCCAGGATCAGGCCAATGAAAAAAGTAATCAGGGAAAGGATCGGCAAGGCGCGGACGCCCGTGTCCATGGCTTGCGAAATCGCTCGCTGCAGGCGCAGCGGCTTTCCTTGAAACGGGGCCACCAAAGTGTAATAGGCCGCGCGGGCTCCAAGTGAAGCCAGGGAGCCGATATAACTGAGGCCATCAAGGGTGCTGCTGCCGAGTTGAGAGACGATCTCCATATCACGAAGCCATTGCCGGTTCTTCGTTGTCGTAAACTTCAAAGACCTTGATCAGGCGCGAGAGTTGCAGGACATCCCGTGTGGACGTGCTGAGCCCCACCAAAATGAAACGGGACCCGAGATCGCGAGACGCTTTCAGTCCCTCGACCAGGGAAGCCACACCGGAACTGTCCATGTAACGGACCTGACTGAGATTCACTACCACGCGTGGCGTGCGACTTTCGCGAATCTCATGCAAAATCGAATCACGGACTTTCGGAGAATTCGCAAAATCGATATCGCCCGAGAGATCGAAGACCGTGGTTTTGCCGATTCGCCGGGCGGAAATGTGCACTGCATCTTCTCCTTCAGAACGCTGTTTCCTTGCGCCAGGTAATTTACGATCCGCCTGGAACTTGTTGCGCGTTACCGGCGGGAATGACCAACCCGGCGAAAAACGAAACAACGGCAGCAAAAGCGCCCTTGCTTCCCGATGGCATGCGTGTCTCGTTGATCATGAATCCATCATTTCAGCGAATATGTACCAGCATCAGGGAAACATCATCCGTTGGCGGGCCCTCCCGCCAGGCAGCCACGCCATCGAGAATGCCCTGTTTCATTTCGTGAGCAGGCAGGCAAGATGTTTTACGTACGATTTCCTGGACGCCTTCGATTCCGAGCATTTCTCCCTTGGAATTGAAAACTTCTGTAATTCCGTCCGTATACAAAACGATCCGGTCGTCCGGCTGGAGGTGCACTTCCTGGTTGGTGGTGGCATCCACAGCGTCAGGCAGAGCGCCGAGAATCATGCTTTGGGATTCCAGCAGTTGCGGATTCTGGCCAGGACGCGCAAGCATCGCCGGTGGATGGCCAGCTCCCGCAAAGACCATGCTGCGACGGCGAGCATCGATCCGGGCTGCAGCCA
>CAZILJ010000602.1:0-6920 GCA_964539915.1 uncultured Acidobacteriaceae bacterium
GAAGTCGTGATTGATCGCCTGCTGGTGAAGCCGGGGATTGAACATCGCCTGGAAATGTCGGTGGCGCTGGCCATGAAACTGGCGGGCGGGCTGGTGCAGGTTGCGGTGGTCGGCGGCGCGGAGCAGCTTTATTCGGAGAAGCTGGCGTGTCCGGATTGCGGCATCAGCGTGCCGCAACTGGAGCCGCGATCGTTTTCGTTCAACAGTTTGTACGGAGCGTGTCCGGACTGTCATGGGTTGGGCAGCAAGTACGATTTCGATCCCGCGAAAGTGATTACCGACTGGTCGAAGCCGCTGCTCGATGGCGGACTGGGGCCGGGGTCGGCGTCGCAGAATCTGATTCATATGCTGCAGATTTCGGCGGCGGCATATGGAATCGATCTCAATACGCCGTTCGAGAAGTTTTCAGAGAAGACACAGGATTTCTTACTGAACGGCGAGCCGGGACGCGGAGGGAAAACAGGGTTTCACGGCATCTTTGGATATCTCAAGCAGAACCTGGAAGAGTCGAGCTCGGAGGGGTATCGCGATTGGCTGATGGACCACATGTCGGCCACACAGTGTCCGGCTTGCCACGGGAAGCGCTTGCGGCCGGAGAGCCTGGCGGTCAAGGTAAACGGGATGTCGATTGCCGAATTTACCGCGTTGCCGGTGGCGCGCTCGCTGGCCGTAGCACGGGGCATCAAACTGGCGGGGCGCGAGGCCCTCATTGCCGGGCGCGTCATGCACGAAGTGGTGGAGCGCTTGCAGTTCTTGGATGCGGTGGGGTTGGGATACATCTCGCTGGATCGCTCGGCAGCAACTTTGTCGGGGGGCGAAGGGCAACGGATTCGACTCGCAACGCAGATCGGATCAAAGCTGAGGGGCGTGTTGTATGTGCTCGACGAGCCCTCGATCGGATTGCACCATCGTGATAACGGAAGACTGTTGACTGCGCTCGAAAATTTGCGCGACCTGGGCAATACCGTGCTTGTCGTGGAGCACGATGAAGAGACGATCCGGCGTGCGGATTATGTAGTGGACCTGGGGCCGGGCGCGGGGCGACATGGCGGGAGTCTGGTGTCGCATGGAACTCCGGAACAGATCATGCGTGATCCCAACTCGCTGACCGGGGCGTATATCTCGGGCCGGACCTCAATTGCGATGCGGCCGGAGCGGCGTCAGACGAACGGAGCGGCGCTGACGATTCTGGGCGCGAAAGAAAACAATCTCAAGAATCTGGATGTAGCCTTTCCGCTGGGTGTGATGACCGTCGTGACAGGCGTGTCGGGTTCAGGGAAATCGACGCTGGTGAACGACATTCTGTATCGGGCGCTGGCGCGGCAACTGTATCGTTCACGCGAGAAGGCGGGCGAGCACAAGGCGATTTCCGGCGCGGAAAACATTGATAAAGTCATTCGCATCGATCAATCGCCGATCGGGAGGACACCGCGATCGAATCCGGCGACCTACACGGGAGTATTTACGCAGATTCGCGATTTCTACGCCATGCTGCCGGAGTCGCGCGAGCGCGGCTACAAGGCGGGGCGGTTTTCCTTCAACGTTTCCGGCGGACGCTGCGAGGCGTGCCAGGGTGAAGGGCAGCGGCGCATCGAAATGAATTTTCTGCCCGATGTGTACGTGCTCTGTGAAGTTTGCGGCGGGCGCCGCTACAACCACGAAACGCTGGCAGTGAAGTACAACGGGAACTCGATCGCTGATCTGTTGGAGATGCCGGTCTCGGACGCGCTGCCGATACTCGAGAACATTCCGCAGGTGAAACAGAAGCTGCGAACTCTGGTCGACGTGGGGTTGGGCTACATTCATCTTGGGCAGTCGGCGGTAACGCTTTCCGGTGGCGAGGCGCAGCGCATTAAGCTGGCGCGCGAACTGAGCAAGCGGCAAACCGGCAAGACGCTGTACTTGCTTGATGAACCGACGACCGGGCTGCATTTCGACGACGTGAAGAAGTTGCTCGACGTGCTTCACCGATTGACCGACCTGGGGAACTCGATCGTCATCATCGAACATAATCTGGATGTGATCCGGAACGCGGATTGGATCATTGATCTAGGCCCTGAGGGCGGGGAAGAAGGTGGGCGCGTCGTGGCGCAGGGCACACCGGAGACGGTGGCGCGAGTGAAGAAGTCGTACACCGGGCAGGCGTTGGCGGGATATTTCGGGAAAGCAGTTCCCGGTTCTCGGGTAGCAGTTCTCAGCTGAGGGAATCTCGACCGTCAATATGGTTCCCGTCGGCTACATGGCGAAGCGAGTTCCGAAGAGGTCTGACCGGTTTCAAGCTCCTCATGTTGTTGCCGTCTTTTCTGTCAGCAACTGCAATGGCGAGAACTTCACAGACTATATTCCCTACTGGAAGGACAATGGTTATTGGCTCTTCGATTCTCCGGAAGCGATTAGAACTGTCGCCCGGGAAAACTCGATTCTGCTTGCAGGGACTTCGTTGTGTTATTACGAAGCGTACGAAAAAGACTTTGACGGTGAACGCTGGACTCCTTGGTCGCCGGAGCCATCATTCCGAACGGACGTACCAGCGCCTTCGGGGAAGCAACTGGCCGGCTTCGACGTGGTGAGTTTCACGGCGAGCACGTCCCCGGAGTGCTCGGGACTTTCGTGCAGCAGTCTAGCGGCAGACTGCGCACAAATGCACACTGTCTTGACTCCTTTGACGAGGCCGAAACGAACCTCAGTCGCGGGGCGTTTAACCAATCCGAGCCGGGGCTATATCGAATATTCGCAGTTTATTCCGTAGACTGGAACTAAGTCACGGGGGTCTTCTTTGTCATCATCCGACAATCCGCAGTTGGAGCGGCCGCCGCTGATCAACGGAGAGACGCCGGAGTCCGTGCCGAGTGCGCCTGGTGTTTTTGCTCTGGCGGGTACGGCTCCCGCCCCGGCGGTCCCGCCACCGGTGGAGAATCCCGTGTGGAACGGGTGGGACGTGCTGTTGATTGCGGGGCTGACCGTGGTCACCATGATCGTGCTCCAGTTGGCAGTGCTGTTGGGGGCGCACTGGCTCTGGTTCTCCCGGGAGAGCTTGGCGGAGGTTTCGAAAAAGCCAATCCTGCTGATTGCCTCCCAATTTCTGATCTACATCCCGGTGGCTGCATGCATGGTCGCGCTGGTACAGGGAAAGTATCACGTTCGCTTCTGGCCGGCGATCCGGTGGAACTGGCCGCGATCGGAGTGGAAACTCTTGGCGCTGGGAGCGGCGATGTTTTTCGCACTCGGCCTGCTGCAGAACTTGCTTCCCATGCCGAAGGACACTCCCTTCGCGCATCTGTTTGATCGGCCGCGGGACGCCTACTTGCTATCGATCATCGCGGTCACTCTCGGACCGCTGATGGAGGAACTGTTCTTTCGCGGGTTCATGTATCCGGTTATCGCGCGGCGAATGGGTGTGGCCTGGGGGATCGGGCTGACGGCGCTGCCGTTTGGTTTGATTCATTTGCCGCAGTACGGCTGGGCGTGGGGGGCGGCACTGGTGATCTTTCTGGTAGGGGTGGTGTGCGGTGTCGTGCGCGGCGTCACGAAGTCGGTGGGGGCCAGCTTTCTTGTGCACGCAGGCTTCAACGGGACGCAAATGCTGCTGGCGCTCGTGGCTACGCACGGGTTCAGGCATATGGAGGCCGGTATCGCTCAGGCTTGGCTGCGTTGAAATTTCTGAATTCGTAATTTGATCTCTCCCAGGGACATGCGCCCTTAGTTTGACGTATCGTATGCAGACTTGTCCCGAGTGCGACGTATGAACCGACCAGATGTCCGCAATCAGAACATCGCGTCCGGGGCGGCGAAGACCGTCGCGGAGACTCTGTTGTCGCCCAGCATTCTGGAGGCGATTCCAGACGCAGTGGCGGCGGTGAACCAGCAAGGCGTCATTATTCAGGTCAATTCCCAGACCGAAGCGCTGTTCGGATACACCCGCGACCAGTTGATTGGTCAGAAAGTTGAGATTCTGGTTCCCGACCGCCAGCGTCCGCAACATCACCTGCACCGCGAGCAGTTCCATCGGCAGCCCAAGATTCGACGCATGGGATCAGGGCTGGATCTTTACGGAAGGCGCCGCGAGGGATCAGAATTTCCCGTAGAAATCAGTCTCAGCCCGGTCGCAACCGCCGACGGAACGATGGTTCTGAGCGTCATTCGAGATATCAGCGACCGGAAGCGGGTTGCAGACGAATTGCGAAGCGTCAATGAAGAACTCGACCGAAGAAAGAGCCGTGAGCTGCGGGATTCCCGGAACCGTCTAGCTCTCATCGTCGATTCGTCGCAGGACGCGATTATCGGCAAGACCCTCGATGGCATCGTCACGCACTGGAATCAGGGGGCGGAGCACATTTATGGCTACACCGCGCAGGAGATGATCGGCCGGCCGATTTCGGTGCTCGCCCCCACCGAGCGAGTCGACGAAATTCCCGCGATCCTTGACAAAATCCGCCTCGGGCAGCGGATTGACTACTTCGAGTCAGTTCGGGTTACCAAAGACAAACGCAATTTGAATGTTTCAATTTCTGTATCCCCCATTTATGACACGGACGGGCAGGTGGTTGGGGCATCGACCATTGCACGCAATATTACCAGCCAAAAGAAAATCGAAGAGCAACTTCGGCAATCTCAAAAAATGGAAGCGGTGGGGCGGCTGGCTGGTGGAGTCGCCCATGACTTCAACAATCTCTTAGGCATTGTCACCGCTTGTTCAGAATTGTTGCGCCATCGGGTGGATCGCGACAGTGGCGAATATCTTGACAACATTAGCGAGGCTGCAAAGCGCGGGGCGGCCTTGACACGGCAATTGCTCGCGTTCAGCCGCCGGCAACCGGTACAGACTCAGTTGCTGGATCTGAACGATCGGCTGCGCGCAGTGAGCAAGCTTTTGCGTCCGCTGATGGGGGATGACGTTGAGATTGTGCTTCTGCCGCGATCGACGACCGCCATTGTTGAGGCGGACCCTGGCCAACTGGATCAGGTTGTCATGAATCTGGCAGTGAATGCGCGTGACGCCATGCTGCGGGGTGGGAAGTTGGTAGTGGAGACCGGAGTGTTCGACTGCGATGAATCATTTGCCAGGGAGCATCCCGCAATGCATGTGGGACGCTATGTAATGCTGGCGGTCAGCGACACCGGGCACGGCATGGACGAGGCGACGCGATCCCGCGTTTTCGAGCCCTTCTTTACCACCAAGGAAACGGGAAAGGGAACCGGTCTTGGTCTGGCCACCGTATACGGCATCGTGAAGCAGAGCAAGGGTTATGTGTGGGTTTACAGCGAGCCCGGACATGGAACGACATTCAAGATCTATCTGCCCAGTGCTGAATACAAGTTGAATACATCGCCCGCAGCGCAGACCGAAAAGCTGCCGCCGCGGCGAGAGGGGGTGACGATCTTGCTGGTGGAAGACGACGTCGTCATGCGCCGGTTGACGCGGAAGATGCTGGAAGGCCACGGCTACAACGTGCTTGAGGCGGAAGACGGAAAAAGGGCGCTGGAGGTGGTCCAGTCACACAATGCGCCGATCGATCTCGTGCTCACGGACGTAGTGATGAAGGAAGTGAATGGCCCCGAACTGGTTCTGCGGTTGATCGAGTCGCACCCGGCAATGAAAGTTGTATATATGTCGGGATACACCGGGGAACTGGTCGTGACCCAGGGACCCGATAGCGGCATCCGGCTGCTGGAAAAGCCGTTCACGCGAGCTAATCTGCTCAAGACCCTGGATCTAGCGATGGGGTAGGGTTCAGCCTTGCGAGAGGATGCGGTCATTCCGTTTCGGCTTACCCGCATTGCAACGGGGCTGCTCAGACGTCCTTTTCGGACGGCGTGTTTCCGAATTGGTATCGCAATGTTGCGCGCGTATTCAACCCGAACTTTCAATCTGCTGGTTTGCGATTGCTCCTCCCGCTTCCGTCTGCGATACTCGGGGCGCTATGAAAGGCAATCCGAAAGTTCTTGCTGAACTCAATAAAGCACTGCGCGAAGAGCTGACCGCGATCAACCAGTACTTTCTGCACGCGGAGATGTGCGAGAACTGGGGATATCACAAGCTCTCCGATTTCATCAAGAAGCAATCCATCGGCGAGATGAAGCACGCCGAAGTGCTGATTGAGAGGATTCTGTTTCTGGATGGCAGCCCGTCGATGCAGCCGCTGCAGCTCACGGTCGGCGGCAGCGTCAAGGCGATGATTGAAAGCGATCTAGCGCTGGAGATCGGAGCGGTGAAGCAGTACAACGATGCGGTCGCGATCGCCACTAAAGAAGGCGACAACGGATCGCGCGATCTACTGGTTACCTTGCTCAAAGACGAAGAGAGTCACGTGGATTTTCTCGAAGCCCAAATGCACCTGATCAAAGAACTGGGCTATGAGCGCTACTTGACGCAGCAGATGGGGGACGACGAAGGAGAATAGGAACTGTTTCGAGAGCGGGGAGCTGTCTCGCTCCTGCCAGGCCACCGAGGTAAGAGCCAAATCTTGTTCTAGCTTTTCCACAGCCGCATAGCCGCGCTTCCAATCCTCAGAAGTAGCCCGGACAGAAATCGCGTCGAGGGAATTTCGAGGCCCGGAACCCACCCCAGGGGCTGAAGCCTCGCCTTCAACCGGGCACAAACGGCAGGGCTGAAGCCGTGCCCTTCCGCAAACTTCGATTGCCAGTCGATTTTAGACCGCGGTAATCCGGCGACCGATTCTACTTCACGGTGACGGTTAGCAACTGGGCGCCACTGACGACGTAGTCCAGCGGGGGCGTCGCAGTTTCGTCTACGTTCGATTCTCCGCTGACGATCATCTCCTGGTTTCCACGCATGCCATCCATAATATTCATCACGGAGATGGGCAAGGTGGGCATGACTTTGTCGGCGACGCGAGCTTCAGGATCGGCCTCGAGGAGCGAGACGTAGAGGCGATTGTTGGAGTGCTCTTTGTTGAGCA
>CAZILJ010000603.1:0-2487 GCA_964539915.1 uncultured Acidobacteriaceae bacterium
GGCGAATAGGTGGAGGACGAAGGGATCGACGTCGGCGCCGAGCTCGGTGACGACGAACGGCACGCGGTGAACCATCAAGCCAGAAATGAAATGCACGTCCCGGGAGAGCCGATCGAGCTTGGACACGATAGCCGGGCCACCAAGCTCTCGCGCTGCTCGGGACAAAGGAGACGCTGGCAACTTGAATCCAGAGACTTTAAGTCACGCCCGCGGAGCAGGATAAATTTCTTCAACGGTTTTCGCGAAGCTCGAGGAAGAGCTCGTGCGTCGTATTGTCGATAGACCACGATTTGAAGCGTTCAAGAAACGATTGACCAAGCAGCAGGCTCGCGTGAGAAGGCGTGACGCTTGCTTTCACGTCTTCAACAACCAGCTCACCAATCCTCAGCGATCTGATCTTGAAGATGGCTGACTGTGTGGTTGAACCGTCAGCTAAAACGTACGATTGTTGCCCGATAAGATCGGCCTCTTTGACCGTACTCGTGCGCTTCAATGTAGAAAAGACATCGGCCGGCACGCTGACATCGGAAGCCCCGCTGTCGATGGCAAAATCCAACTTCAGAGTGCCATTTATCTCGACCGGCACGAAAGATACTCCGCGATCTGTTCTGAGCGGGACGCCTGTGCGAGATGATGGATTTCTGTCCGGCGTCGTAGAGGCTGCAGCGTCGTCGTCACGACGGGCAACTTGCGGCGCTTGAATGCAATCGACATAACTGGTCTGCAGGCACTGCTGCGCCAAGCTCTTCGCCGCGACGATCTGCGCCGGGGCCAGGTGTCGTGCAATTCCATCCAAATTGCGTCGTGTGCCTGGTTCAAAATCCGGGTCATGCGCTGAAACGGTGAACCACATATATGCGAGAATGAAGTTCTGCGGGACGCCGTAGCCGCTCTCATAGATCGTGCCGAGAATAGCCTGGGCGCTGGGATTGCCCTGCTTGGCGGCCTTTAACGACCAGTTCATCGCCTCGGCGTAGCTTTGCGGCACGCCCCAGCCGATAAAATACCTCGTGCCCAGAGCTGCCTGAGAGGCGGCGAGGCCTTGCTCCGCTGCCTTCCGGAACCAACTCACTGCCTCAGCTTCACTTTCCGAAACGCTCTTTCCGCGTTCGTAGGCGAGCCCAAGGTAGAATTGAGCGATTGCGGAACCCCGTTCGGCCAGCGGTCGCAAGATGCGTTTTGCGGTGGCGTATTCTTTGCGGGCGTACGCATTGACGCCATCGGAAAGCGGTTCGGCGGCGGCAATAGTTACAAGCGCGATCAGCGGGAAACCCGCGAATAGCGCAGCGCGGAGCGGTCGGAAGCAAGCACTCGCGGATACGCCCATCGTTGGACCTCAATATCGGGCGAAGTTCGCCTACGGAAGAGCGACTAATCCCCTTTCGCGCATGGCTTGTTGTTCTATCGATGAGGTTTGCCCGGTGGAGGCCGGCTAACACTCCGAGTAAAGTTCGCACTACGATTTGGGTTCATGGTAGGAGGATTGAAGTTTCGGTTGACGTTCAGATTCCTGTTTACGCTCAGATTCTTGTTTACGCTCGGGTTCGGGTTGGTATTCAAAACCCGGTTGACGTTCGCATTTCGGTTGATGTTCAAGTTTGTGTTGACTCTTGCATTCAGCGGTCCCGTTCCGCTGCGGTTGACCGTCAACGAGCGGTTGCCTTGCAGCGTACTCTGGAAAGTACCTCGCGTAACCGATGAGCCGTACTGTTGGCGAAGCGTCGCGTTCTGGAATCCCACGGTGCCGCGGTGAGCCGCGTTGAACTGCCACTTGCTGAAGCCACCGCCAGTCGCTGCGAGGTTAGTGCGATTGAATTGATTGTAACGGACGACATTGATGGCGACCCCACCGCCACCCCAATTGTAGTGGCACCACAGGGCTGCACCGACAAAGAACCCCACCCCAAAGCCGATGATCGCGGCCCCAAGCACGTATCCCGGCGGGTACCAATAGAATGGCGAGTAAGCCGGCCACGGCCACGGACCGTAGACCAACATCGGGTCATAGATCGGCACATAGTATAGGTCAGGATCGACCGGCTCGATCATGATATAGTCAACCGGCAGCGGTGGCGGCAGCATCGCCGGGTCTACGTCCGGTGGCGGCGGCGCTGGTGGTGTCGGGGGGGTCGAAGCTGCGACAGAGCTGACCTTCAGTTGCTTCGATGATTTCAGATTGCCATTTGCCGCGGCCTTGGCGCGCAATTGCTGTATGGCGTTCGACACTTCGTTGGGCTGCGCCAGGAACGCTTCGCCCACCTGCTGTGTCCACTCGAGCTTGTCGTTCATCATCGCCAGAACTTGAGGAACAGCCGTCAAACCCTTCACGCTCGCGTCCCATGGCTGCTGCTGCATCGCGTCCTGCAACGCCTGCCCCTGAACGTTCGAATGCTCGTTCGCCCAGCGCGCCGCCTGGACGACCTCTAGCGGATAGGTCGAGGCAGTCAGGATCTGGGCCACCAGGTCGTCGGGATAGAGCGCAATGGG
>CAZILJ010000604.1:0-5135 GCA_964539915.1 uncultured Acidobacteriaceae bacterium
CGAGCGTATGGCATCGTCGTGCCGACTCGAGCACACGGTCGAGAGCGTTCAACCAAACTGGAGGCTTCAGTTCCACTTGTCCCAAGAGCGGCTCCAGCGACTGCGCCACATAGGCAATATCAACCTCGGTGTCATTCACTCCGGAGGGCGCCAGCTGGCTAAAATACTGCACGAGCAGAAAATCAACCTTGTCGCGCATGGAGTCGGTCTTGCTCGTTTTCGCCAGGAAGTGTTCCACCAGGCTCAACAGCCCTTCCTGATTCGCCAGGGGACTGGTTTGCAGAAACTGCCGCAGCTGATGCACCTGGATATGCTGGTCCATCTCGTCCAGCCAGCGTTGCGCCTGCTCGACCGTCTCTTTTCCAGGCGTATCGACGCCGGCTTCAAGATCGGCGCAAGGCTTCACGTCGACGGCGAACTCCCGCGCGAGTTCGAAGTAGATGGGGTATAAGCGGCGGGCGGATTTCCATTGCGCCGCGAGATCCTGTACGGGTGTGGAAGGAGTCATGATTTCACGATCCAGTTGGGTACTTCGTGTTTAAAACGGGCGGCCACCACGGCTTTGCCAGTCTGATACTGCACCGCGACGACCGACGCGGTTACATCGAACGAACCGTCGGAGTTTCGCAGCCGAAGGACATCGCCGAACTCCAACGATGTGTTGCACTCGAACAGAACTTCGCGTGAAGTGGCAAATTCACCGACGATGCTCTCGGTGAAGATTCCGAGGGAAGGAACAATACCGGGCACTTGGCGCGCCAGTTCAAACCGCATCCGAATGGGCGTCGCGTCTGGAAAAAAACGAGCGAGCCCAGACACGTTGCTGACGTTGTGCGGGTTGCGTGCCGTGGCTGTGGCTTGTTGCGCCAAGAGTTAACCGACCTGTAACCCAGACTCGTTGTCGTTGCCGATCAATGAGGTTCCGCCTTCCCCTTCCTGTTTCGGAAGAGTCTTGGGAAGCAGATTCTGCGGTTCGCAAAAGGAGGAGCAACGGGGCAACCAACTCCAGGAACGGAAGGTCTAGCACTCCCGTGAATGCGTTTTCATCGGGTTAGAACGCGATTCACAAGACCGTCTTGGGCTGAGAGGGGATCTCCGTCTCAGCCTGAGACGCTAGTCTCACTCCAGCGGTGGATTCATCGAAGGGATTCGCCCCCGCCTACGACCAATCCCTTGGGCGCAACACCGAAAGCGGGATCTTCTTTTTTCCTGCCTTAGCACTAGCCAAGTTTCGAACCTTTCGATCTATCCCGCGGAGCACTTATTCCGCCCGTAACGTGATCGACGGATCTACACCCGCCGCACGCCACGCCGGTACCCCACACGCGACCACCGACACGGCGATGACCAGCGCGATCACTCCGAAATAAGTGGTCGGATCCAGTCGCGAAACGCCGAACAGCAGGGTGATGAGCGTCTGGCTCGCGGCGACCGCGCCAATCAATCCCACCGCGACCCCCAGTCCGGTAAGGTGCATGCCTTGGCGCAGTACCAGACCTAGAATGTTACTGCGTGACGCGCCCAGCGCCGCGCGCACTCCGATCTCGCGAGTCCGCTCGGTCACGCTGCCTGAAAGGACCCCATAGATGCCGCTCGCGGCCAGCGCGAGTCCCACCAAAGCAAATGCTCCGAATAGCACGAGTGCAAAACGTCGCTCGGCCTCAGACGAGGCAAGCAGGTTGTCCAGGGTGGCGACACGCACCACGGGAACGTTCTTATCCACCGCCCAAATTGCCGCTCTTATAGCCGGGGCCAGCGACGCTGCCTCACCGCGGGTGCGGACCACCAGCGACTGCGCATTGTCCACCCAAGACCACTGCGAGGTCGAGGTATAGAAGGCATCTGGTTCGCTTACCCCCAAGGAGGTCTGCTTCACGTCGCCCACTACGCCGACGATCGTACTCCACGGCCGGTCCGCATGGCCCGCGTCAGGCCCGGAGTGGATCCGCTTCCCAATGGGATCTTGATCCTGGAACTTGCGCTTCACGAAAGACTCGCTCAGCAGAACCGCCACGGGCGCGCCCGCTCGATCGCGCTCGTCGAGCAGCCGGCCGCGACGGAGCGGAATATGCATCGTCTCGAAGTAGCCTGGACTCACGGCATATCGAAACCCAGGCTCGAAGTTTTCGTTCGGAAGAGCTTCGAACTGGACTCCGTAACTTTCAAAATCACCACTCAGCGGCAACTGGCTGGTGAACGCCGCGGCGGTGACGCCGGGAACCTGGCGTACCGCCTCGAGTACCTGTGTGAAGAATTGCTGGCGGGCCGCGTCCGTGTCGAAACGATGACCGGATTCTTGCACCTGCATACTGAGCACATGGGACGCATCGAATCCAGGGTCGATCGCGAACAGGCGCTCGAGGCTGCGTAACAGCAATCCCGCACTCACCAGCAGCACGAGGGCGAGCGCTACCTCCGAGACGACGAGAGTTCGGCGCACCAATTGTTGACCGGTCGCAGTCTGCCGCGAACTTTGCTGAAGACCGCTGCGGAGGTCACTGCGCGAGGCATGCCGCGCTGGAATCAATCCGACGATCAGGCCAACCAGGGTGGTGATGCCAAAGGCAAAAGCGAACACGATTCCATCCATCCGAATCGCACCGATGCGCGGGAGTTCGGGTGGACTCAGCACCACCAGAGCCCGCACACCACCTTCCGCCACCAGCATTCCAAAAGCTCCGCCGATTGCGGCCAGCAGCAGGCTCTCGATCAGCAGTTGCCGGATGATTCTATTCGGCGCCGCCCCCAACGCCGCCCGCATCGCGAATTCGGCGTGGCGGGTTACGCCACGCGAGAGCAGCAGGTTCGTCACGTTCACGCACGCGATCAGCAGTACCATGATGACGGCACCCAGAATAGCCAATAACGCCGGCTTCACGCCCTGCGTGAGGTCGCTCTGCAGCGAATTCACGATCATTCCGTCGGGGGCGCCACCCGAGCTCTCATACCCTTTCGCATACATCTGGGCCAGGGTGTGCAGGATGACGCTGAGCTCACTCGCCGCTTGCCCGCTGCTGACGCCCGGCCGAATCCGTCCCACCATGCGCAGATGGTGACCCCATTCCCGGCCGTCCGCCGGAAGCGCCTCGTTGTACTGCAACGGCGCCCAGAGCTCCGCCGCAGGCGCCAGCACGTTTTCGAAGGAGCTGGGCATCACGCCAATGACTACATAGAGACTGTCATCGAGGGTCACCTGCTTTCCCGCGATGAATTTGTCGGCGGCAAAGCGGCGCCTCCACAGTCGGTCGCTGAGGATTACCACATTAGGCCCATGGAACCGGTCCTCCGCTGCCTCGAAGTCTCTTCCCAGAAGCGGAGCAACCGCCAGGGCTCGAAAATAGCCCGCGCTTACGCGTTGTCCCTCAAATCGCTCCGGTTGGTCTTCACTGATCATCGTAGGCTGCCAAGGTTTCATCACCGCCAGGGCTTCGAAGGAATGACTCCGCTCCGCAAGGCCGTGAAAGCTACCGAAGGCGACATAGCGAGGAGATTCGTTCTTTCGCACCTCCCAGACCATCATCAAATCCCGGGCGCGCGGGTACGGAAGCGACTTAAACAGAATGGGGTTCACCGCGCTGAAGATGGCGGTGCTCGCGCCGATGCCCAGAGCCAGAATCAGGACCGCAATGAAGGCAAAACCTGGGTTTTTGCGCAACTGTCGAACTGAGTAGCGCACATCCTGCAAGGCGGTTTCGAAACCAAATCCAACCATTTCGTGGCTTTGCTCGGCCAGCCGGGTGGAGTTTCCGAATTCTCGCAGAGCGGCGTAGTGCGCATCCTTGGAGCTCATTCCCTGGTCGAGAAAGCGCTGTTCTGCCTGTTCTCGATGGAACGCCATCTCGTCGGCTAATTCGGCGCTGAACTGTTCCCGGCGAACAAGCAGCCACAGCCTTCTAAAGAAGCGAAGCAGCAGGTCCATCCCGGCCTCCTATGCTTTCTGCAGGACGTGTCCAATGGCAGCGATCATCTGTTCGAACTGCGAGAGTTCGATGCCCAGCTGTTTTCGGCCGGCAATCGTCAGGGTGTAGTAGCGCGCCCGCCGGTTGGTTTCAGTCCGTTTCCACGCTGCCTTCACCCAGCCGCGCAGCAGCAGCCGCTGCAACGCCGGATACAGTGAACCTTCTTCCACCGTCAGCACATCCTCAGAGAATTGCTTAATGGACTGCGCAATACCATAGCCATGCAGAGGCGCACGGGTGAGGGTTTTCAGGATCAGCATGTCGAGAGTTCCGGGCAACAGATCCGGCTTTCTTGGCATGGACCGATATATAGACTATCTATGGATAGAATGTCAATGGCAAGATAACAACAGGGCAAGATAACAACCGGAGGAAAGAGAATTCAGCGCTGCTCCGAGTCAACGAAAACCCTTGCATGGTATTCACCGGGGTGGCGAGCTGCGACGCTGCGCAGTGGGGTTCCAAAAACCCGGATAGCCGCGCTGCTGGTCACTGCAGCGTCTGGCTCGATCCCCCCGATCCAGGGGCATCCGTGCTGATGGCGTAGCGTTTGAGTTTGCGATACAGGGTGGCCCGGCTGATGCCGAGCATGCGCCCAGCAAGCGCCTTATCTCCTTTGACCTGCTGGAAGACTCGCTGGATCGTATCCCGTTCGATATCTTCGAGATCGGTGGTCGACGACGAAACCCGCGACGATTCGGGCGGGGCCTCGGCCGCGCGAGCAGGATCGAGGTCGGTCGGCCGTTCCTCAAGCTTGACCGTGGAACCTACCGTCGTAGCGCCCGATGCGATGGAGGGCGGGAGGTCGCCGAGATCGATGGTCTGTCCATCGCCCAAGGCCACAGCGCGCTCGACGCAGTTTTCCAACTCGCGCACATTGCCGGGCCAGTCGTATTCCATCAGAGCCTTCATCGCGGCGCTGGTGACGCGCAAATCTGAAGCCGGGGCGTAGCGCTCCAGGAACCAATGCACGAGCATGGGAGTGTCGCTGCGGCGCTCGCGTAGCGCCGGAACATAGAGGGTCACGACATTCAGCCGGAAGTAGAGATCTTTGCGGAAGGTTCCGTTTTTGTAGGCGGCTTCGAGATCGCGGTTGGTGGCTGCAATCACCCGGACATCAACCTTGATCCTTTGATTACTGCCCACCGGACGAACTTCTTTCTCCTGCAGCACCCG
>CAZILJ010000605.1:0-2316 GCA_964539915.1 uncultured Acidobacteriaceae bacterium
CGCGATGATGTCCTGGAGATCTTTGTAAGTCTGCAGCGTTTTCTTCACCATCTGCGCAACATCGTAATGCTCGTGGCCTACGATGCGCGGATCGAGAATGCGTGACGTCGAAGCCAACGGATCGACGGCGGGATAAATTCCGATCTCCGTCAACGCGCGCGAAAGCACGGTGGTTGCATCGAGGTGAGCAAACGTGGTGGCCGGCGCCGGATCGGTCAAATCGTCGGCGGGCACATAAATCGCCTGCACCGAGGTGACCGGGCCCTTCTTGGTCGAAGTGATGCGCTCCTGCAGTTCACCCATTTCCGTGGCCAGGTTGGGCTGGTAGCCGACGGCGCTGGGCATGCGGCCGAGCAACGCCGAAACTTCCGATCCCGCCTGCGTGAAGCGGAAAATATTGTCGATGAAGAGGAGCGTGTCGGCGCCCTCGGCATCGCGGAAATATTCCGCCACGGTCAAGCCTGTCAGGGCCACGCGCAGACGTGCTCCCGGAGGCTCGGTCATCTGCCCGTAGATCAGCGCAGCCTTCGACTCGTCCGGCCTGCCGGGCTTGATCACGCCTGACTCCGTCATCTCCAGCCAGAGATCGTTGCCTTCGCGCGTACGCTCGCCGACCCCAGCGAACACAGAAAAGCCGCCGTGATTCTTGGCAACGTTGTTGATCAATTCCATGATGACTACGGTCTTACCCACGCCCGCGCCGCCGAACAGACCGATCTTTCCCCCCTTCAAGAAAGGTTGGATGAGGTCGATGACCTTCACCCCGGTTTCGAACATCTCGGCGCTCGTCGCCTGTTCGTCGAATGCCGGCGCGAGACGGTGAATCGGCATTCTCTCTTTATATTCGATCGGGCCAAGTTGATCGACCGGTTCGCCGACTACGTTCATGACGCGACCCAAGGTGCCGCGGCCGACCGGAACAGAAATCGGTCCTCCGAGATCAATGGCTTGCATGCCGCGCACCATACCGTCGGTGGGCTGCATGGCGATGCAGCGCACGCGTCCCTCGCCCAGGTGCTGTTGCACTTCGAGAATCACGCTGATCGGATTCGGCACGGTGAACCCGGTGCTCACAACTTTAACGGCCTCATAGATCGGAGGCAGCTTGCCCTCGGGGAACTGCACGTCCACCGCTGGACCCGCGATTTGAATGACATGTCCTATGTTTTCAGGCATAAATTTCAGCTCTTCTCGGTACTCGGTACTCGCAACCGGGACTTTCTACATCGCCGCTGCCCCGCTGACGATCTCGATGATCTCTTTCGTGATCTTCGCCTGACGCGCCCGGTTCATGACCAGGGTCAGCGAATCGATCATGTCAGTCGCATTGTTTGTGGCTGAATCCATTGCAGTCATGCGGGCTGCGTGCTCCGCGGCCACCGACTCCATCAAGGCGCGGAAGATCTGGATGCTCACGTACTTCGGCAAGAGCGAACGGAACAATTCCTCCGGCGGCTGCTCGTAAATGTAGTCCACTTGCGACGTGCCAAACTTGGAGGCGACTTCTTCCACATGGCGATCCGGACCGCGCAAGCCCACGCCCGCCCTGATCGCAGCCTCTTTGGCTCTCTTCTTTTCTTCTTCCGTGGGCTCCTCGACCAGCCGGACCGCCGGCTCGCCGATCTGCTCGATGGGAAGAATCTGTTGCACGATAAGCCGCTGTGCGATCACCGACTTGAATTCGTTGAACACAATGTAAACTGCGTCGCTCTGTTCGCGCCGGTAACGCTCAATCACGTTCTCGGAGAGAGCTCGCGCCTGCGCGAACTCTACCTTGCTGAGGATGCCAACGTGCTCACCAGTAATCTGAATTTCGCCCACGCGTTCGGCGGTTTCCGACTCTTTGTCGATTGATTCCGAGAGCTCAGCCAGACTCCGTGTCTGCACTTTGCCAGCAGGATAGCGCCGGCGTAGAAAGTCCCGCCCCTTGCGGCCTATGGCCTCGATATCGACATTCTTCCCTGCCTTCGACTCGAGGAACCGGGCCGCTGCTTTCGTGATGTTCGCGTTGAACGCGCCAGCCAAGCCCTTGTCACCGGTCACGACGATCAGCAGAATATTCTTCTCTGGGCGCTCGGCCAGCAGAGGATGCTTCGGTTCTCCGGTCTCGGGGTCGAAGATCTCGGCGCGCGCTACCAGCGACTTCAGCACGTTGGTCAACATCTGGGCATAGGGCCGCGCCGCCAAAGCACGTTCTTGTGCCCGGCGCAACTTCGCCGCAGAGACCACTTTCATGGCCTTGGTGATCTGCCGCGTGTTGATTACGCTGCGGATGCGGCGGCGGATATCGAGAATGTTTGCCATTTAAAAACTGCT
>CAZILJ010000606.1:0-2378 GCA_964539915.1 uncultured Acidobacteriaceae bacterium
TATTGCACCCCCGGTTTCATGATGACGGTCAAGTCGCTGCTGGCTGAGAATCCGGATCCGTCGGACGCTGACGTTCGCGCCGCCCTCAGCAGCAATCTCTGCCGCTGTACCGGTTACAGCCAGATGTATGAAGCCATCCGATCGGCGGTTGCGGCGGAGCGCAAGGGTTTGGCCGTGGCCGAATGAAGTGGCCGCGCCCGCGAAAGCAGATTCCGGGCTGCGCTCGGAATGACCAGGGTAAGGACTCGGAATGACAAGACGGACACTCGGAATGACCCGATGAGCGGGGACTTCTCCATTATCGGCAGGCCCACCGCGATGATCGACGCGGCGGAGAAAACGACGGGAGTTGGCAAATACACCGACGATCTGAGCGTGCCAGGTATGCTCACGGGCAAAATTCTGCATTCGCCGTATCCGCACGCACTTATTAAGAGCATCGACACGAGCCGCGCTGAAAACTGTGACGGAGTCGTCGCGGTTGTCGTCGGCAAGGATGCGCCGAATCCCTACGGCATTCTTCCGGTGGGCCACGACGAATACGCGCTGGCTCTCGACAAGGTGCGCTACGTGGGTGACAACGTGGCATGCGTAGTCGCGGTTTCGGAATCGATCGCCGAGAATGCGCTCGAGTCGATCGCGGTCGAATACGAGCTGCTGCCCGCCTACTTCGATCCCGAAGAATCGATGAGAGCCCAGACCAATCTCATCCACGGTTCCAAACCGGGCAATCTGGAGAAGGATTATCACCACGTCTTCGGCAATCCCGACCAGGGTTTTGCCGAAGCCGACCAGATAGCCGAGGCGCGCTTCATCGCGAATGAAGTGACGCACGCGGCGATGGAGCCTCACTCCACGCTGGCGTCGTTCGAACTCGACCCGCACACCGGCAAGCCCGGGCGTCTCACCGTGTGGTCCTCGACCCAGGTCCCGTACTACCTGCAACACAAGCTTTCTCTTGTTCTCGAAATGCCCATGTCGCAGATCCGGGTGATCAAACCTCTGGTGGGCGGTGGATTCGGCGGCAAAAGCGAAGTGATTCCGATCGAAATCATCGCCGCCATCGCCGCGCGCAAGGCCCAGGCGCCGGTGAAGATCACCTACACCCGCGAGGAAGTATTCTGGGCGCACCGTGGACGTCCGCGCACCATCATTGACCTGAAGACTGGGGTGAAGACCGACGGCCGCATCACGGCGGTGAAAGCGCGGGTGGTGCAGGACGGCGGTGCCTACTGCTCCTACGGCGTAGTGACAATTCTCTACTCCGGAGCGCTGCTGGGCGCGCTTTACGACATCCCGAACATTCAGTACGACGGTTACCGCGTGCTGACGAACAAGCCCGCCTGTGGCGCAATGCGCGGCCACGGCACGGTAAATGTCCGCTTCGCCTTCGAATCTCAACTGGACGAACTCGCGACAAAAATCGGAATGGACGCGGCGGAGATTCGGCAGCGCAATCTGCTGCGGCCGCCTTGCATTACCGTGAACGGTCTGCGGGTTCAAAGTTATGGCTTGCCCGAATGCATCGAGAAAACGGTGGAGCGCTCCGGCTGGAAACAGCGCAAGGGCAAAATGCCCAAGGGACGCGGGTTGGGTATAGCGTGCAGCCATTATGTCAGCGGCGCGGCCAATTCGATCATTCGCTCTGACATGCCCCATTCCACGGTGAATATCAAGATCGATCGTGATGGCGGTGTGGTGGTGTATACGGGCGCCTCGGAAATTGGTCAGGGATCGGACACCATGACTGCGCAGGTCGCCGCCGAAGTCTTGGGATGTTCGCTTCCTCGCGTTCGAGTGATTGCCGCTGACACTGACCTGACGGCGATTGACATCGGGTCTTACTCGAGCCGGGTTACTTTCATGGCGGGCAATGCGACCTTGCGGGCGGCTCGAGAAGTAAAGAAGCTGATCGCCGCCGCCGCGGCACAGAAGATGATATGCGGCGCCGATGATCTGATATTCCGCGATGACCTGGTCTTTAAGAAGGGAACGAGGGACACGACGGTGAAGAAAGCCCTGGCTGACGAGGTCGATGTAACCCAAGCGGGAGCGTCCGTCAGCGGACGCGTGGAGGGCCAGATCCTTCGCAGATCGCTGCAACAGAAGCGGAACGAAGAAGGCCCCAAAGACTGGATGACATTCGAGGAAGCAGTCGTCGCGGCCATCGACTTCCACGGAGCCCTCACCGGCACTGGATCGTATGCTCCTCCGCAAGAAGCGCGTGGTGGCAAACACAAGGGAGCAGGCGTAGGACCGTCGCCAGCCTATTCGTATTCAGCGCAAGTCGCGGAAGTCAGCGTCGATGAAGAAACCGGCGAAGTCACGGTGCACAAGGTGTGGGCGGCGCACGATTGCGGCCGCGCCTTGAATCCGGT
>CAZILJ010000607.1:0-6548 GCA_964539915.1 uncultured Acidobacteriaceae bacterium
AACCCCCAGCCGGTTGGCTGAAAGGCATTCTAGCAAAGCCGGAAATGAATGCAACCGCGGCGGCGAGGCGATCGGAGATCTGAACATCGAAGATCGAAGAGGGCTCCGCTTCTAGGTTCTGAACTAAATGAGGCGGCTGGATGGTAGAGATCGCTCGCGCCACTCACTCCTGCGGAACCCAGACCAGCCGGGAGCAAGGATGGTGAACGCTATGAAACAGCCGGATGCAGTTGATCGTCCCGACGTCTACGTCCGAATCTCCTGAGCGTTTTGCGCCGATGTTGACTGGAGATGTTAACGTCTTTGTGCAAGCTCGATTCAACGATCTCCCTTCTGCACCGCACGCCTACAGGATTCTCCTCAGTATTGGCGGCGGTTCAGAGAAGTAACTTCTGAATCGTGAGGCCGGGCCAGCGCCCGGACGAGCGAACCCCTACCGTTAACCCCTGAAAAGACCTTAGTAACCTTGTCGTTAGCCCGAGCATCTAAGATTATTAGTTAAGGTATACACAACGTACACCTTCGTAAAGGGTGGTGGTGATGGCTAAAACAAAATTGACTTCGGGCATGTGGCGCATCGATCCGCAGAAGTGGTCGCGAGTGATCGATCGCTGTGGACAGCCGGTTGCATCTGTCGAAGCGGATGCGGACTCGAACACGAACGCCAGCTTGATCGCGTCTGCTCCGGATATGTTCGAATTGCTGGAAACCCTGGAGCATGATGCCTCCATACCGGAAGCTGTGCACGAAGAGATTCAATTGGTTCTTCGTCGCGCCCGCGGGGACTTCGGTTTTGCCGTGTTTTCTCGTGGCATAGGCAAACACCTGCGGACCAGAACTCAGGAGTGGCTGACATTCATGGAAGGCCTCTGGAAGAACGGCAATCTGCAAGAGTAATGTTGAGCAAATCTTCGAGTCTTCAATCATAACGCGGCGAGGAAAACTAAAACTGTCTCGTCCCTTCTGATTCCTCTTCGCGGTTTCCCCTCCTCGCACCTGACCGTTCCTGTTATCTCCCAGATTTGCCCTTTGCTTCCTAGCTCAGGAATTGTTATCGTGGGCAGCCGTGCTAAAAGCCGACTGCGGCGAGCTCTCGCGCCACCGTCGGCGGGCCACGCAATCCTATGAAGCAGCTAAAGCCAGTTCTGTGGACGAAGGGCACGTTCCTGACTCCCCAACATCTTCAAGTGCAAGATCGCTTCATCGAGGATGCGCTTAATTTTCGCTTGCAGGCACTCAAGTTTTGTCCCTGGGGGTTCCGCGACCTGGCCATCAATGCGGAACTGCTGGCGGAGGGTCAGTTTGCAGTTACACGCGCTACTGGCATCTTTCCCGATGGGCTAATGTTTGAGGTTCCGGAGGCGGATCCGCCGCCGCCATCGAAGTCGCTGGAAGAGTTTTTCGAACCGGGGGCGAAGAGTCTGGACATTTATCTCGTGATTCCCGACTACCGCCAACGCGGCCTGAATGTTTCCACGGGGAAAGACGGAGGCACGCGCTATCTAGCAGAAGTGACGGCATTTCGCGACGAGAATACGGGAACCAGCGAGAAGCCGATTCAAGTGGCGCGAAAGAATATGCGCCTGCTCGCCGATTCGGAAAACCGTGAAGGCTCTTCCGTGCTTCGGATCGCCAATGTAGAACGGACGCCCGCCGGCACATTTCAGCTCAACCCCCGATTCATTCCACCGCTCATCGAGATGGGCGCGAGCGAGTATCTGGTGGGATTGCTGCGCGGTCTGGTTGAACTGCTTTCGGCCCGCAGCACACAGCTCTCCGCCGGACGGCGACAGAAGAATCAGAGTCTGGCGGATTTTACGGCCTCCGATATCGCTAACTTCTGGCTGCTCTACACGGTGAACTCGAATTTTCCGGTATTTTCCCATCTCTACGAAAGCAAGATGGGCCACCCGGAAGAGTTGTATGCCGCGATGGCCGGGCTCGCGGGATCGCTGACGACATTCTCACAAAAGATGCGGCCGCGCGATCTGCCGCTCTATGTGCATGATTCGCTCGGGCCGATTTTTTCTGAATTGGATGAGAAGCTGCGTTCGCTGCTGGAAACCGTTGTGCCTACCAACCTGATATCGCTGCCGTTGAAGCTAGTGCAGAATTCCATTTATGCCACCGCGATCGATCACGACAAGTATCTTCAGAACACGCGCATGTATCTGGCGGTGAGCGCGGAAACCACAGAAGAAAACATCATTCAGAAGGTGCCGCAGCTGGTGAAGGTCTGCTCGGCAACGCACATCGATCATCTGGTGCGGCAGGCGTTGCCAGGAATTCAACTTCGGCATCTGACCAGTCCACCGAGCGCGATTCCCGTAAAGCTGAAGTATCAATATTTCGCTCTGAACCAGTCAGGGCCGGCGTGGGAAGCCGTAAATCGCGCCCGCAATTTCGCTGCTTACGTTCCGGGAGAACTGGCGAATCCCACCCTTGAACTGCTAATCCTTCTTCCCCAGTCGAACTGAACCCGCAGTGCGAATCCCGCCACCGCGATTTTTCAGTTCTCAGTGCCTCAGGGCGAAGTAAAGCACCAGCAAAACTGCGATAAAGAAAAGTACGGTCAAGGTGAGGATGAGCGGCCAGTAGGAAACGGCGGGCGCTGCCACCTCGACTTTAGCGGCAGCCGGTGCTTTTGGCGCAGCCGGGGCCGCTAGTTTAGGCATCGGCGGCGCTGGCGGCATTGCGATTGCCGGAACAGATGGGGCGGAAGGCGCTGGGAAGCCGGGCGTTGGCGGCGAACTTGGCGAAGCCTGCTTTTGCGATCCGGGTGGTCTCAGAGAAATGACCTGAGTGTAGGGACTGGGGCCGCTTGATGGTGGCGGCGGTCCGGGAGCAGGTTCACGAACCGAGCGATTGAAAGCGTTGGTGGCAGCTTCGGGAGCGGAAGAGCTCGATGGCATTACAGGCGGTTCTATCATCGGGTTCGGCAGGGGAGGCGCCGCAAAAATTGGCGTCGGAATTGAGGCGATTGGAGGAGCCGGAGCGACATAGGACGCAGGTTGCGGTGGAACATATGGTTCCGGTCGAGGCGCCGGAAAAACCGGTGAGTCGTCCATGACCGATCTCGGCAATCCCCCAGAGGGCGGAGCTCCGGCCGTCCCCGAGGTTCGCGATGCAAGGTTAGGATTACTGAAAAATCCTGTAAAACCGGTCCCTGCCGGTTCATTCCCTGCCACGCCCGGCGTGGGCGATGGTTCGTCCGAGCGAGGCGGGTTGAACATCGCCGTAAAGTCGCCAACGGGTTTTTGCGGAGGCGGCTCAAACCGTTGCGATGCGACGGGTGTTTCCTGGGGGGGGCCTTCCACGCGAAATGGGCCCTGAAAAAAACTCGTGAACTCACCCGGACGGGACTTGTCATGGGGGGGCGGTGGGTTTGTTTCCGACGGAAGTTTCGGAGCCCTGAAGGCGGAACTGAATGCGGAATTGCTGAAACTCGATTCAGCGGGCTTTGGATCTGGAACCGGCACCCGAGGAGGAAAGGCATCAAAGTCAGTTGCAGGACGAACGCTCGAGCGATCCGAGGTGGATTGGGCGGTCGGTAGAGGCGGCAGGGGAGGGAATGCTTCCTTCGAGGGAGCGTTCGGAGTCTCCGCTTTCGCGTTCGAGCCAGAATCGCTGAACAAGTCAGTCACGGAAGCCGGGGCGGAAGCGCGACTGGGAGTTAGTGGCGGGAGCCTGCTCGTCATTTCTGCTGTCGGGGACTCGCTCTGGGGAGTCGCTTTGGCAGGGGGAGCGGGGATCTCTTGAGTATCGCTCGCTTGCGTCTTGTATAGCTTCACCCATTTCCTCAGCGCAGCGTCGTCGGGCATTCTAGTAACGACATAAGCATACAGCGTTCCGCTATAGCGGCCCGTTTCAAGAACTAATGCTGCGGGTTCCGGTGCGATACGGCGAAACGCCTCCAAAACCCACTGCACCGTAGATTGATTCGGCTTTTGCGCGTCGCATTCCAGAATATGGACCAGTACGCGCTCACCTCTGACCTTGTCATTGGCGACAAAAGTCTCGACCCCACCGGTCGTGAGGGACTCCAGCAGTTCGTATTTTTCTCCAAATTTCATACTTCGATTGCCATACCCCTCAAAATCGACGCGACCAGCGACTTCTCGAACCTTTCCACAGAAGTAAAGGCCAGAACCCCTTTGCAAGGGCGCAACGGCGTGCTCGTTCAAAGAATCCGCTCGCCTTGAGGCAGGATTATACAGTGCCATTGTAAGGGCAATGAGGAAGAATCGGGGACCTTGATTTTTCTTGACTTGAGGGGGCCTGAGCATCAGAATTGCGGGCGCTCCCCTGTTCGTTCCCAGGGGCGCTAAAAGCACGGCGAAGCGCAGGGGACACTTAAGGCAACAACCATGGGTTGGATTAAGGCAGCCCTTGGATCCCCCCAGTCTGACCGCGAATGCGGTATCCGATTGTGTCCTCTCCAAAGTGTCCTTGCATCCACGTCAGCTGAGATTTGCTGGGCGCGTGAAACGTTTCTATTGGTGAAGTCACAATGAATCGGGATTGAATAGCAGGAGTTTGCAATGAATCGTGTCTCTAAGGGTGAAAAGATTTTCCAAGAGTCGGTGGGCACGCTGATATTGCTCAGCGGCCTTTTCGTGGGAGTGGGTGCAGCACAACAAAAGCCGCCGAAGACTCCACCGGCTCCGCCAAAGGCGGCGGCCCCTCATGTCAATGCTCCCGCGCATTCGACGATGAGCAAGCCTTCGACTGGAAATCGCACGTCAACGATGGCCACCAAACCTGGGACCACGAGACCGGTCACAACGAACGGAAAGACGGGAACCGTCGGTAACGGCACTGCCGGCAGGGGAACTGTCGGTACGAATCGAGCAACCGTCGGTACGAACGCAACACGACCGATGGGCAAGCCGGGAAGTCCGATGGCTACAGGCAGGGTGAGCGGCGGAAACATGGGGAAGGGCGGAAACGTTGCGATGGCAAGAACCGTGAACCGGCCGGCTCCCGGAAGACAGGTGTCACTGAGGGGCGGCGGAACGGCGAATATCCGTCCGAACGGGCAGATCCGTTCGATCAATCGAAATGGCATGCACATCGATCACGGTCTCAACGGCACCCGCAGGATCGAGAGCACGCACAACGGAGCACGTATTGTAAGCACCGGAAGGGGATCGGGTTACGTGCAGCGCGCCTATGTCACGCGCAACGGGAATACATATGTGTCGCGGACTGTGGTCGTCAATCGCGTGACCTACACGACCGTATACCGCTCTTATTCCTATCATGGGTATTGCTGCTATTACGGCTACCACCCCGCCTACTACTACGGACCTGCTTATTACGGATGGGCCTATAATCCGTGGCCGGCGCCGGTCTATTACGGATGGGGCTGGGGCGGGGCACCCTGGTATGGATACTACGGGGGGTATTTCGCACCGTATCCCTCCTACCCATCGGCTGCGTTCTGGCTGACGGATTACCTGATTGCGGCAAATTTGCAGGCGGCCTACGAGGCTCGGGCGGCCGCCAACGCGGCTGCGGCGAATGCGGCTGCGAACGATGCTGTTGCCGCCACGAACAGTGCTCCGCCCCCGCAATCTCAAGGCAATGACGCGTCGGCGGCAAACTCCGGGACCGTTACTTTAAGTCCCGAGGTCAAGGCAGCGATTGCGGAAGAAGTGAAGGCGCAACTCGCCGCCGAGCAGTCTGCGGCGAAACCGGCTGCGGCGGCGGGAGGCCAGCAGGCGACAACGACTGCTGCAGGCAGTGAGGAGGTTCCGCCTGCTCTTGATCCGGCGAGACGCACGTTCGTCGTCGCCTCGGATCTTGCAGTTTCGGGCGATGGCGAGGAATGCCAACTCACCGCCGGCGACGTGATCACGCGAATTACCGACACTCCCGATGACGACCGGAAAGTTACCGTGAGTGTTGGTGCCAGCAAGAAGTCGGATTGCGCGCCGGGCAAACAAGTTGCGGTCGCGGTCGATGATCTGCAGGAGATGCACAATCACTTTCAGGAACAGCTCGACAATGGCATGAAGGACCTGGCCGCGAAACAGGGGTCCGGCGGATTGCCGAAAGCTCCCGACACCAAACCGGTGGCTTCAGATGTTCCGCCACCGCCGCCGGATGCGAGCGCGGAGAAGGCCCTGCAAGAGCAGCAGGCGGCCGCCGATCAAACCGAGGCCCAGGTTGTGAAGGAGGCGTTTAGTCAAGGTTCGTGACGCTCAGGTTCGTGACGATCATTCGGTTACGACGGGCGGTTACGATGGGCCTTTGAAACGCTCATGCCGAAAGAGCTGCGCAGCGCACCGCCATTCGATGCGTTTCGCAGCGACACTTGTGCGGCGGAATTACCGGCGCTTTCTGAGTAACTCTTCTTCTGTCTTCTGTGCTCGCTCGGCCCGGTCCAGGAATTGTTGCGCACCCTTGTTATTCGGATCCGCTGCTGCTTTCCGGAAGCAATCGATGGCAGCAGGGTAGTCTCCGGCATCGAGGAAAGCATTGCCCCTCGTAATGAGCGAGTCCGCGGATTCGGTCTCGGTGGTTGGGACCGGTGGTGGAACCAC
>CAZILJ010000608.1:0-7218 GCA_964539915.1 uncultured Acidobacteriaceae bacterium
CCCTGTTGCTGAATCGTTATTCGCAGATGCTTTCGGAGCGGGGAGTCGAGGGCATCATCACGGTCGACACAACCGTGCAGGAGGCGCCAGTCCTCCCGACAGTAGCCATTGCCGGCCACAAGAAGTTGAAGGGCGTAACCAACATTGTACTCGATCACGGGCGTGCGGCCGTTTTGGCTCTGAACCATCTGAAAGAGCTCTCTCACGAACGCGTCGCCTTTATGAAAGGGAATGCGCTAAGTTCCGATTCGAAGGATCGGTGGGACGCGATATGCACCGTGGCGGGGCAGATTGGGATGAAGATCGATCCGGAGCTGACGGTGCAGATCGACACAGACGATCCGACTCCCATGTTGGGTTATCCGTTCGCCAAGCAACTGCTGGCGCGCAACCAGCCATTTACGGCAATTTTTGCCTACAACGACATGTCTGCGATTGGCGCTATCCGAGCTCTTCAGGAACACGGATTGCGCGTTCCCCAAGATGTTTCAGTCATGGGCTTCGACGACATCCCGGGAGCTGCATTTCACACTCCGAATTTGACTACGGTGCGGCAGCCGTTGAATCGAATGGGAGAAGTGGCAGCGCAATGCTTGCTGGAACGCATTGAAGGAAAGAAAGAATACCCTTCCGAAATCGCAATTGAGCCTGAGTTGGTCGTTCGGGAATCCACGGCGAAGGCGCCCGGCTCCGCTTAGCATTGCGAATCCGATATAGTATCCGCGTTGCGTGCCAGCCCCTTCATGCCCCCGTCTGAATCATCCAACGTCTTAGTTTCCGCCAGAGCGCTAACCTTCGCGGCTTACGCGTGCTTCGTGCCGATTGGGATCGCGGCCGTGCTGCTCGGTCCCCTGCTGCCGACGTTATCGTCGCGTTGGTCGCTCAATTATTCCCAGGCAGGCGCCCTGTTTACGGTGCAGTATCTGGCTTCGACCTTAGCCGTGGCCCTCTCGGGCGTGCTGGTTTCGCGGTGGGGATTTCGATTCGCAATCAAGACTGGGCTTGTTCTCATGAGCGCGGGCGTTGCCTCGCTGTTGGCTGGCCCGAAGATAGTGGGGACGTTGTGCATCGCGGCGTCCGGAGCCGGCATGGGGCTGGCCGTTCCGGCGGCGAATTTGCTGGTGGCCGAAGTGAATCCGGCCCGGCGAAGCGCAACGCTGAATCTGCTCAACTTCTGCTGGAGTGCGGGCGCGGTGGCCTGTCCGTTTCTGGTGGCGGCCGCCGCGAGAAGCCATCGGATCCCACTGTTCCTGGGGTCGGTGGCCGGATTCGCGCTGCTGGTGGCGATTGGAATCGCAGTCATGCCGCCGTCCATTGTCGAACCGCGTGCGCCGAATGATCCTAATCACGAAAAAGGTTCCGCTATTTCCTGGAAGCAGAGCGCTGTGGCGATTCTAGGAGCGCTCTTTTTTCTATATGTCGGGGTCGAGAACAGTTTCGGGGGATGGATCGCATCCTACGCGAAGAGTTTAGGAAATTTGACGACGGCCGTATCGCTGATGACTCCGTCATTCTTTTACGCAGCGCTCACGCTTGGAAGATGGCTCGCGCCCCTGTTCTTGAGAAGTGTCGACGAAGTTCGGCTGGCGCAGGCGGGATTGCTGCTTGCCTGTGCGGGCATGGCGGGATTGGTGTTATCGGGTGGTCTTTATGGGGTAGCAGGCAGTGCTTGCCTCGCGGGACTCGGGCTTTCCTCTGTATATCCCATTACGATCTCGTTGTTATCTCGAGAATTCGGTTCAGCGTCGAGCCGGATTGGATCCCTGATGTTCACGATGTCGAACCTCGGGGGCGGCATCATGCCGTGGATGGTCGGCGTTTCATCCAACCATTTCGGTACCCTCAAGGCGGGATTGGCTGTCCCCCTGATTGGGTGCGCGACCACGTATGGCTTATATCTGCGACAGTGGAAGGCTGCGCCGGGCGGCAGCCCAGCCAGCCCCCTCCGATAGCCTATCCGCGGACGAATCTGGCTGCCAGTCGGGAAAGACGGACCAAACGATACAACGGGAACAACCGAGCCGGAAGATGAACCGCCTCCCATTCGCTGGGGCCGGGAGTGAACGCAAGGCGGCAAAAGAATCTTCGCCGGTCGCTGCCTCGCTCCCGCAGACGCATCATCAGGCGAAAGTAAGCTAAAGACTCCACGTTGAAAACTGCGCCGCTCACAATGAGAGGTTCAACTTCTTCTACGAGCGCGCGCGCGGCCGGATCTTCGCGAATACTCTTTTCTGCTGCGGGCGAGATTGCGGCGCCTAACAACCGGTTGGCAAGAAGCATGTTGACGCGCAACATTCGCACAATTCCCAGGCTTTCAGCCTGAGACTCAATCCAATTCCAGTTCAGGCTCGGCAGGCCCATGATTCGCGCAATATCGCAGAGCCAAATTAGACGTTCCCAAACGTGTTTGGCGGCGTGCGCCGACAGCACCAGAAACAAATCTTCGTTGGAGGCGGTCTTCATCGGGTGGCCCGCGACCGTGACATCCGCTGCACGCTGGAACAACCCGTCCATATCAAAATCAATGGAATAAAAGCGCGGCTGAATCGCCCACTGCACTTCGAGAAGGTTAGGTCCAGCGGCACCATCGAAAGCAAATTCGTATCCCGATTTCAAATAAGCCCGCTGTTCCGGTCCGGCAAGAGTCAAATGAGGTGTGTAGCCGAGCTCGCCAACCGCATCGCGGATTCTTGACGCATCTTGCGGACGGATCAGCAAATCAATGTCGCCCGACTGCCGCAGCGCGATGTCCCCGTAAATAACTTCTGCCAAAGCGAGGCCTTTGTGGGGTAGAACCTCGATGTCATCCGCAGACAAGCGCTCCACGATCCGGATCAACTCGCGCGAAAGCAACAACGCTTTATGCAGGTTGATCTGATAGCTTCGCATGAGCGAAGACATCTCGTCGGGAGGAACGGCGTCATGCACGCCAGCCAGAGCCTGACAAAGAAGCGGCTGAACCCCGTGGTGGCCCGCCAGATCGAACAGAACCTGCCAGCGGACGGGTTGCTCGAACAGCAGTCGCAGGCGGTCGGATTTTTCTTGCTTGGGAATTGCCGAACAGACGGCGAGTAATAAGGACCGCTCGGTTTCGAGGGCGGAGCTACACCCATGCGCCTTATCCGACATTTCCTGCAGCAGTGCGCTCATCATGATACAGCCGCCGGTTTCCGCGCTGGAACTGGTTCGGAGACTTGCAGTATCTCACGGCTGGCCAGTTCCCGGGCCAGGGGGTCCTAGGGGGTCCTGGCATAGAGCGGCATAGAGCCGGGCCTGGGCGGGTCTTCCACGAATTGGTGCAAATGCAGGCCGCGCCGATTTCGCCCGACGGAGCGGTGTCATTTGGCAAACTGCGCGGTAAGCGAATTATGGCGCACAGGGCGGTTGATTTCGTAGCCGAAGTCAGCACTGGCTCCGAAATCCGAACATCGTACACGATTTCGGTCGCAGACCGTACAATAGAAAAACCCTGCCGCCTACGATGCCGGTAGCTCATCAGGGTCAGGGTCGCGGACCCACGGAGGCGAGCGAAATCGATTGGACGGATACGACAAGGTAGCAGAGCCAACTGAACAAAATGTGCATTTGAGCGAGGTCAGGAACGTGCTGACCCTGGAAGAGATTGGAAATCTCGCGGCGGATGGCGGGCAGCCAGCGGAAACGCTGATGAATGTTGTTGCCCTCATCGCCAAGAGGTTTCGGACGGATGTGTGCTCAGCATATTTGCTGGAACCGGATCGCGCCAATCTCGTGCTGGCCGCCACCGTCGGACTCCGCAAGGAATGTATTGGCAACTTGCGGATGGAAGTCCATGAAGGCCTGACCGGGCTGGTGGCGGAACTCGTCCGCCCGGTTGCGGTCGAACAGGTGAAAAACCATCCGCGGTTCAAGTATTTTCGGGACGCCGGCGAGGACGCTTACCAATCGTTCCTCGGCGTTCCTTTGATCGACCGTGGTGTTCTGCAGGGCGTTCTCGTCGTACAAACCGTAGAAGCCCGCATTTTCAGTGAGAATGAAATTCGCATGCTCACGGAGGCTGCCACGCAGGTCGCTCCCGTCGTGAGCGAAGCTCGTACCCTCGATCGGTTCATCGCCCCGCTGCAGGAGCGGCTGTGGGCTCTCGCGCGCAATCTGTGGTGGAGTTGGGATCACAACTCTTCCAGTTTGTTCCTGGATCTCGATCCGGCCCGCTGGAGCGAGCTCAATCACAATCCGATCGCGTTGCTGAGCGAACTTCCACTCGCCAAACTGGAAACCCGCGCTGCGGAACTGATGCTGCATAGCCGCGTGAACTACGCGTATCGCCGGATGCTGGAGTATCTGGAAGCCGACCGCACTTGGGGTGCACAGCGCGCGGGCGTGCTGCGGCCGCATCCCGTGGCATATTTCTCGGCGGAATTTGGGTTGCACGAGTCTTTGCCGGTTTATTCCGGCGGCCTCGGTGTTCTGGCCGGAGATCACATCAAGAGCGCGTCAGATTTGGATATTCCTCTGGTGGGGATTGGTTTGTTCTATGGCCAGGGATATTTCCGTCAGCGGCTCGATGTCGGTGGATGGCAACGGGAAGAATATCTGAAGACCGATGTCAATCAGATGCCCATGGAAGTGGCGATCGGGAAGGACGGGCGGCCGGTCGTCGTGGAAATCGAGACCCGCAGTGGCCGGATTTGTGCCAAGGTCTGGCGCGTGACGGTGGGACGGCGGGACTTGTTGCTTCTGGATTCAGATGTGGAAGGGAATGCCCCCGAGGATCGGCAGCTTACCTCGCGCCTGTACGGAGGGGACCTCCGCATCCGCATTCGTCAGGAGTTGCTTCTGGGCGTGGGCGGTTTGCGAGCTCTCAAGGCTTTGGGTATTTCTCCCGGCGTTCTTCACTTGAACGAAGGTCACAGCGCATTTGCAGTATTAGAAGCAATTCGCATGAGGATGGAGGAGGAAGGCATCTCGTTTGAAGCAGCGGTTCCCCGAGTCTCGCGCGAAGTCGTGTTCACCACCCACACTCCCGTGCCGGCAGGACACGACCGGTTCGATACCGGTTTGGTCGAGGAGCACATCGGGCCGCTTCGCGAAGCCATTGGACTCTCCCAGGAAAGCCTTTTGGGACTTGGCCGTGAATATCCCAACAATGCGGACGAACTCTTTTGTATGACGGTGTTGGCACTGCGCCTCTCGCGGCGCGCAAATGCCGTGTCAGCTCTGCATGCGGAAGTTTCGCGTGCCATGTGGACAAAACTGTTCCGCAACAAACTGGAAGACGACGTTCCCATTGGGCATATCACGAACGGTGTGCACGTTCCGTCGTGGCTGGCTCCGGAAATGTACCGCCTTTACGATCGTCACTTAGGTACAAACTGGAATCAGCATGGCAGCGAGGCCAAGATTTGGCTGGGAATTGAGAATGTGGACGACGGCGAGCTTTGGGAAACACACCTGAACCTGAAGTCCCAGTTAATCGAGTTCGTGAGACGGCGTGCGGTCGACCAGGCGCAGCGCCGGGGAGAATCACGGGAAGTGCTGCAACCCCTCGAGCGAGTGCTCAGCCCGGATGCTCTCACGATCGGATTTGCCCGCCGTTTTGCAACCTATAAACGAGCCAATCTGATCTTGACCGACATTGAGCGACTCGCGTCCATGGTCAATGATCCGAATCGCCCGGTGCAATTCGTGTTTGCCGGTAAGGCTCATCCGCTGGACGAACCCGGCAAGCGAGTTTTGCAGCAGATTGCCGAATTGATGCGAGACCCGAAGTTCCGCGACAAGTTTGTGTTCGTGGAAGATTACGACATCAACGTCGGTCGCCACTTTGTGCAGGGCGTTGATGTCTGGCTCAACAATCCGCGCCGCCCGCTGGAAGCCTCCGGCACCAGTGGGCAAAAAGTTGTCTTGAACGGCGGCTTGAATCTTTCCGTCCTCGATGGGTGGTGGGCCGAGGCCTTCGATGGCATGAATGGTTTCGCAATCGGAACCGGCAGAACCCATTCCAACATGAGCGTTCATGATGCCCGCGACGGAGAAGACCTCATGCGAGCACTCCGCGAAGAAGTGATTCCCTTGTATTACCAGCGTGATCGCGATGGTCTTCCACGAGGATGGATTAAACGCATGAAGCGGACGATCCGCACCTTGGGTTGGCGATTCAACGCCGATCGTATGGTGATGGATTACACGCTCAAGTGCTATGTCCCGGCAGCGGGAGGGACTTCCAGCGACATGCGAGCCAGTTCATAAAGGCCAAGGAAGGTATCCACCCTCGCGAACCCTGTCGCGCGGGGTGCTTTCTACACTGGCTACTCAAGCAGCGGGAGTCTAATCGCGTTCTTTGCGAATCTTCTTCAGGGCACGCTTGCGCGCTAGCGCTTGCTTCACTCGGCGTTTCGCACCCGGTTTGAGGTAATAGGAGTGGCGCTTTACTTCCTTAATGATTTCTTCCGTTTGAACCTTGCGCTTGAACCGACGCAGGGCACTCTCGATACCCTCACCCTCTTGCACTCGAACTTCTGCCAAACGAATCACCCCCCAATGAGTTCCTGACAAAACACGTTTCTAGATCACCAGCTTACGCTAGCGTGGTCATAAATAAAAGGGCCACCGAGGATGGCTCCGGTGGCCTTTCGATTTAGGAGAGAACACTCTTGTTGGTTGTTAGTACCTCCAGACTTGGTGTCGAACTTGACCGCCAGCATAGGACTTACGCTGGACCAGAGTCTGGTCAGAATTGAACAGATTCAGGAAAAAAATCAGTGTCCCCTTCCTTGTCTCTCAAAAAACTGATTCGCTCGATGCTCGACCGTCTAGCGCGACAGGAACACGATAAAGCAGCGATGGATGTTGAACCGCGTTAGGGATGTTTCGCTAGCGTACAGTGTCTACCTTATCGACGACTTGGTCGCAAGGTGGCAAGTTCGACTCATGCAATGGTCTCGCCGAGTTGACGACAAAATCCGTCATCTTGTGGCGCAAGCTTTGGCCAGCTCTCCCGACCGGTCAGTCCTCTCCAGCCTGCGCACTGCAATTCGTCAATACGGACAACGTCGGGCTGCTGAAAACTTCCTGGTCGGGCGGCGGAAGGATGATTCAACCGCAGCGAAGCGGTGAAGGCGGAAAGCCACATCCTAGTCAAGGTTCGTTCGGCGTTCACTCCGAATACCCTTCATCTCCATCGTCGTCATCGGTGGGGTCCTGGTCGCCATCTTCATCTTCCTCCTCCTCCTCCTCCTC
>CAZILJ010000609.1:0-2227 GCA_964539915.1 uncultured Acidobacteriaceae bacterium
GGCCTGCTGTTCTATAGCTGTGTATTGGGCGCGCTTTTGACGGCGCTCATGCTAGTCTGTGCACCTTACCTTTTACGACTGATTCACAGCGCCGATTCGAGAGAGGTTCGAAGCACGGTTGTCCTTCTCGGCGCTTGCTACCTTCCGATCATTTGGATCGGAATATGGAAAGGGATCTGTACCGCTCGTGGACGCAACTTATGGGCGACAAGCCTGCCCGGACTCCCTTATCTGATTATGACGGTCGTGCTGATTGGTAGTTACGCGATAGGGCAGCTCAGCAACCTCAGCTTGCCTGTGTCCATGACTGCAGGTTTTGCACTCGTCGGGTTGTACTCGCTTGTTCGCATTGGGAGATCGCAACGTTTGCTGCCAGGGAGCTCTGCCGCGATTGCGGTTTGGAAGGTTCCGGAGTGCCGACATTTCCTCCAGCAGCTCGCAGCGTCGGTTGTGGAGAATGTCGGCTTCATTGCGAATCAGTCCTTCTTGTTGTATTTCCTCGCCCGCCTTGGCACGGGCGTGATCTCCGCTAACAACTGCGCGATGCGAATCGGAATGCTGGGCTACAGCCTGCTTTCGATGCCGCTGACTACACTGGTACAGGGGCGTCTCTGTTCAGCGGAGGACAGAGAGAGGCCAACCGTGTTCCGCCGGTGGCTAATGGTACATGCTACGCTGCAGTTATTGTTCGCAGTCGCCGTTTGTGCGTTCCGATTTCCTTTGCTGCGCATGGTGTACATGCATGGAAAATTCGGCGGGACTGAATTGGCTGAGGTGGCGCACATCTTGCCCGCATGGATTGGCTATTGTGTGGTGATGTCCCTTAGTGAACTGTCGGCGAGCTACCTGTTCATACGCGCAATGGGCGTTCACTACATGCGAATTCGACTCTGCGCTTACGTTGCAGCGAATCTCCTTCGCCTCGCTCTCATTGGCACGGCCAGCGCCGCCAACCTGGTCTGGTGCTCGGTAATCATCGAAGCTTTCGTTCTAGTGCTGAATTTGCGCACCTGCTTGACTGAATCTAAACCGAGGCTGGCAGTTTCGACCGCCATAGCGGCAGCCTCGGCGTCTTAGTTGGACGACTGGCACGATGCGCGGCTATGAATGTTGTGACGGACCTCACCTAAAGGGCGAAGGAACAAGGAAGGAAGACGAGGTTCAGGGCGTTGCCACTTCCCGCCGGGCAACTTGTATCACCTAAATAAGATCAATGACCTGCAGACCTACTCATCTTCTGACCAAAGAAGCTAGGGACTTAAGTAGCAAACGTGGGCCTTCAAATAGCGTTCCGATTTCGTAGGTCAAAAGAAACAACGATGCAGCAAACAAGCCGGAGTGCTTATTGCATTCTTCGTACAGCTGTTTGGACCGATGCCTAACGGTTGGAATCAGGGCAACGTACGCGACTAGGATACCCAGGACAAAGCCCGCCAGAATGTCGCTTGGCCAGTGATAACCCATATAAATTCTGGGGACGAACGTAACCAACACGACATAGGCAAACACCAGCGCGCCGACACGCTTGCTTCGAAAAAATAAACCCATCGCCAGAGCGCTGAAGAGAGCGGCGTGATCGCTCGGAAAGGAACTCCAACGAATAAATTGGTCGGCATCTACATGGTATGGCCACTGAAAATGCAGAGCTGGATCGAAAAATGGCCGCTCACGGTATGGGAGCACATCTGCAAGCCCCCGTGCCACCAGCATCGCTGGGACCACCAGTATCAAAACCGCAAGGAGAGTGGCGCGCGCCTCGACCTCTTTTGGCCCTGTGTCTTGCTTGCCATGCTCAAACAAGAAATACCAGTACACCGTGACAACGGCGATGCCCTTAAGGAATACCGAGCCACTGACATGGTAGACGGCCAAGTCGAACCAAGGCCAACGCCCGACGAACTGATTGAGCCAATGCATCAGGGCGAAGTCGAGATGCATACTTTTTCCCTCGTGACCAAGATGTGGAACTTCACCGATTCCCGGCCGGCCGGCCGGGAGAAACGGGTCACCGCGACACAGAACTATACATCGAGCCTCACTCCCTCGCAATGTGGCCATCCATGTTTCTGCGCGCATTGCGTTCAAAAATTCTCCGGGCGGCGGATTTGCTGAAACTGTGCGTTTTTTCCACGGTTTGCGTCGCCATTGCGCGAGTAATGGGCCTGCCGGTCTATCGGTCTATCCGATTCGATAGTCCGCCTCTTCGTTGGTAGCTTGGAGATCGCCG